>JAFVRT010000131.1 GCA_017504125.1 Lentisphaeria bacterium | reverse complement strand
AATGATATTGCCCTCATCGTCGATAAAACCGCACCGGTCGGCATCACCGTCAAAAGCTGCTCCGAAATCCGCACCGGTTTCTTTCACTTTGGCACGGATGGCATCGAGGGTATCGCTTTTGAGCGGATTTGCTTCGTGATTCGGGAATGTTCCGTCCAATGTATCATACATCGGAATGACCTCAAAACAATCTGCAATACCGGCAAATTCATAAAGTCCCATGGCATTTGCATAGTCGACCACTATCTTGAATTTCCGGTCAAACTTGATAAAGGAACGCAGAAACTCCCGGTATTGTGCTTTGATGTCGTATGTGGAAACCTTGCCCGGAACAGAACAAGGTTTCCAGCTTTTTTCTTCCACGATTCTTTGGATATCCATGATCCCGGTCACGCCGGAAATCGGAACGGCATCTGCGATACAGAGCTTGAAGCCGTTCCATTCTCCGGGGTTATGACTGGCGGTGATCATGACAGAACCGTCTGCCTTCAGAGTTCCGTTGGCGAAGTAACTCTGAGGCGTGGAGCAAAGACCGAGGTCGATCACATCAGCCCCCTGACCGGTAATACCGCGGGCCAAACCTTCAAACAGATCCGCGGAATGGGGACGCATGTCGCGTCCGACCACCACTTTTTTTGCTCCGGTGAATTCTATATACGCCCGGCCGATCGCTTCGGCCATGTCAGCATTTATTTCACCGGGAAAAACTCCACGGATATCGTATGCTTTGAAAATACCTGACATGAAAAACCTCTTTCTTCGAATTAACTCAAATTACTTGTCGTCGTGGCAGCCGCAGGAGCAGCCTTCATCTTCGCATCCACATCCGCAGTCGCAATCATCATCTTCGAAGGCATCCATGATCTGCTCGACGATAGCTTCGGGGGTGAAACCGAATTTCTCTGCCAGCACCTTGTAGGGAGCGGAAGCTCCGAAATCATCCAAACCGATAGCAAGATCGGCAAAACGGTTCCAGCCGAATGTAGAGGCAGCTTCGATGGAAACCACCGGCACGCATCCGGGCAGAACTTCTTCCTGATATTCGGGATCCTGCTTGAGGAACAGTTCCTGAGAAGGCATGGAAACCACGCGGACAGTGATACCTTTTTCGCGCATCAGCTTGGCAGCATTCAGAGCCAGATTGACTTCGGAACCGGTGGCGACCAGTACGATGTTGAAGTCTTCATCCTCGTCGACCACATAAGCACCCTTGGAAACATCAACCTTTGCGGCCTGTTCTTCGCTGTAGGGAGCCAGATCCTGACGGGTGAGCAGCAGAGCAACAGGACCGTCAGCTTTGAGAGCTTCGGCCCATGCACCGGCGACTTCGTGAGCTTCAGCAGGACGGATCACGGTAACACCGGGAATACTGCGGAGCATGGCGATCTGTTCGATAGGTTCATGGGTGGGACCGTCTTCGCCAACATAGAAGGAGTCGTGAGTGAAGATGTAGATCTGGTGCAGTTTCTGGATGGCAGCCAGACGGATGGCAGGCTTCATGTAGTCGGAGAAAACGAAGAAGGTGGAAGAATAAGGGATATTCAGTCCGGTCAGAGCCATACCGTTTGCGGCAAGTCCCATGGCAAACTCACGGATACCGAAGTGAAGATTTCTTCCGGCATAATCTTCGGCACTGAATTCTCCGCCGACCTTAAGATTGCTCTTGGTAGAGGGGGCAAGGTCAGCAGCACCGCCAAAGAGGGAAGGAACCAGTTCGGCAACTTTCTGCAGAATGGTACCGGAGGAAGCGCGGCTGGCAACAGGTTTATCGACAGGAGCAACTGCCATCAGCTGGGCAGTAATGTCGGCAGGAACTTCACGGTTGACAAGAGCGTTGACCTTCTTGGCAAGGGCAGCGTCGGCATTGACAAAAGCATTGAATTTTTCGTTCCATGCGGCAGCGGCGGCAGTAAGTTCTTTGCAGCGGTTGTCGCAGTAGGCTTTGACATCTGCATCGACGGTAAAGTTTCCGGCGATACCGAGTTTTGCCTTGAGAGCGGCGAGTTCTTCTTCACCAAGGGGTTCACCGTGAGCGGAAGCCTTGTCCTGCTTGTTGGGGGCACCGTAGCCGATGGCGGTCTTACCGATGATAAGGGTGGGACGGCCATCATTTTTCTGAGCTTCGGCCAAAGCGGCATCGCACTGTGCGGCATCGTTGGCGTTTTCGATACGGAGCACGCGCCAGTTATAGGATTTGAAGCGGGCTTCCACATCTTCGGTGAAAGCAAGTCCGGTATTGCC
The DNA here is from genome assembly GCA_017504125.1 of Lentisphaeria bacterium. Lineage (GTDB taxonomy): Bacteria > Verrucomicrobiota > Lentisphaeria > Victivallales > Victivallaceae > UBA1784. The sequence continues at coordinate 605 of JAFVRT010000131.1, read as the reverse complement.
TTCGATAGTGATGGAGTTGTCATCATAGAAAACGATCAAGTTGTCCAGTTTCAGGTGACCGGCCAGAGAAGCAGATTCGCTGGTGCAGCCTTCCATCATACATCCGTCACCGGAAATAACATAGATCTTCTGATCGGCAAGACCGGCTTTATCCAGACCGGTATCAGCACCGAAATGCTTCAGAGCGATAGCCATACCGACTGCGGAAGAAAATCCGCTGCCCAGAGGACCGGTGGTAACATCGACACCGGCGGTATGACCGAATTCAGGATGGCCGGGAGTCAGGCTGCCCCACTGACGGAACTGCTTGATCTGATCCATGGTCATACCTTCATAATTGAAAAGGTGGAGCAGACTGTAGATCAGCATGGAACCATGTCCGGCAGAGAGAACGAAACGGTCACGGCCGATCCATTTGGGATCAGCAGGATTGTGGCGCAGGTATTTATCCCACAGAGTGAACGCGTAGTCAGCACATCCGAGCGGCATACCGGGGTGACCGGACTTTGCTTTCTGGATAGCTTCTGCGGAGAGGACACGGATCGTGTCCGCACTTTTCTTGGCCAATTCAGGATTGTACATTTGTTTCCTCACTTTTTTTGTTT
>JAFVRT010000130.1 GCA_017504125.1 Lentisphaeria bacterium | reverse complement strand
GGTCGATTTTCAGCAAATTTTCTGCCATGAAAAGAACTCCTGAGGATCAGTCAATGACCAGCTCTCCGCCATTTTCCGCATGTTTACGCAGAATTTCCCGCTTGACCTTTCCGGAAAATGATTTGGGGAGTGCTTTTACAAATTCCACCAGACGGGGATATTTGTAAGGCGCGGTTTCTTCACGGACAAAGTGCTGGATATCTTTCACAAGCTCATCAGAACCGTTAAAACCGCTTTTCAGCACGATATATGCTTTGATCACTACTCCGCGCACCGCGTCCGGAGCACCGACAATCGCAACTTCCTGAACTGATTCATGACGCATGATGATTTCTTCAACTTCCAGAGGACCGATACGATATCCGGAACTTTTGATTATATCATCGTTGCGGCCGCAGAACCAATAGTAACCTTCTTCATCGACCCTGGCCTTGTCGCCGGTATAATAGTATCCATTGACAAAGTAGCTGGAGTTGTCATCGTCAGCTCCGATATACTTGTCAAGAAGCCCTACCGGGCGGAAACCGTCGGAAATCTTGACAGCGATCCTTCCGATTTCTCCCTGGGGGACTTCCACTCCGTCGTCGTCATGAAGTTCAATGTGCCAATTAGGGGCAGCTTTTCCCATGGAACCGACCTTTTGAGGAGTATCCGCAAATGTTGCGATAAGAGACGCTGTTTCTGTCTGTCCGTAACCTTCACGGATCGTAATACCGGTACCTTCACACCATATACGGCAGGTTTCGGCATGGAGAGGTTCTCCGGCGGCAGTACAGCTGCGTAAACTTTTGAAGTTGAATTTTTTAAGATCGTTCAATACCAGCATCCGATATATAGTCGGAGGAGCGCAAAAAGATGTGATTTGGTATTTCTCAATCAAATGAAGCAGTTCTTCAGCATGGAATTTGCCGCGGATATCATAGATGAAAAGGCACGCGCCCATCATCCATTGGCCAAAATAATTGCTCCAGACATTTTTTCCCCAACCGGTGTCTGAAACTGCAAAATGAAGATCCCCTTCACGCAGTCCGTGCCAAAGTCCTCCGGTCACAAGATGGCCGTAAGGATAGTCGAAAGTATGCTGAACAAGTTTGGGGTTTTTGCTGGTTCCGGAAGTAAAAATCAGGAGCATGGGATCTTTAGCTCGGGTTTTAACAGCAGGTCCATCTACAGATTCCGTGGAATAAGCAGAGTCTTTAACATCTTTATAATAGTCCACCCAACCGTTTCTGGAGCCTTCGACCATTATTTTGTATTCAAGTTTTGGGCATTCGGAAGAAACTTCATCAACCTTATCCGCGCCGGACTTGTCGGCAATCACCGCATTGAATCCGCCGTAATTGATCCGGAATTGTATGTCATGAGGCATCAGCAAGGTGGGGGCAGGGCAGGCAATGGCACCGATTTTCATAAGGGCCGCAGAAAAGATCCACCACTCCGGAATACGGGGCAGAAGCAGAAATACCCGGTCGCCCTGTTTGATCCCTTGAGCCATAAGCATGTTTGCTGCCTGATTTGAAAGCCGCGAAAGATCAGCAAAAGTGAATCTTTTTTCTGCACCTTCCTGATTTACCCAAATCATGGCGAGTTTGTTTTTATCTTCTCTGGCAAAACGGTCGATGACATCGTAAGCGCAGTTGCAATACTCCGGAATATCCAAACTCCAGTTGCCGATTTTCAAGGCTGATGCTGTCCGGGGACAACAACTTTCTGAACTCATTATTTTATGCTCCATACAATTAATTTGTCTTTTTACAATAAATCATCCTAATATACACCGGATTAAGCATTTTTTCAAACTGTTTTTGTCCGAAATGCCTTATAAATAATTAAAAATATTGTTTTTCAATTATTCGATCAATAAAAAAGCTGCCGTAAAACACAATTTTTCCGGCAGCTTATAAGGATGATAAAAATCAATCTGTTAAAAAATCTGCACCTAAAGAACGGAATGTTTCAAAAAATCCGGGGTAGGTAACACCGGCACACTCTGCATCACGGATCACACTTTTCCCTTCTGCTGCCAATGCTGCTACTGCAAGCGACATCACAATTCGGTGATCTCCATGGCTGTCGAGATCAGCAGAACCATGGACTTTGCCGGTACCATTGATCACCAGACCGTCCGGCAATTCTTTGACCTGCACGCCCATTTTTGTGAGCTCCTGAGCCATAACGGCAATACGGTCAGTTTCCTTGATCCTTGCCTGAGGTGCGTTTACCAAGCGGGTTTCTCCTTTGGCAAAGGCTGCGGCAACCGCCATGATGGGCAGG
>JAFVRT010000129.1 GCA_017504125.1 Lentisphaeria bacterium | reverse complement strand
CACCGGAGTATCGTGAACATCGGTATGTCCGGCAAATTCGACACTCATCACCGGTTTGAACCCTTCTGACGGATGAATAGTTTCCACTACCGGTTCATTGTAAAAAGGGAAACGCTTACTGCATCTGGCATATTCCTCGCGCAATCCCGGTCTGCAGTTGAAATGGCCCTGCGGAATAAGGGGGGAATGGACTTTGTTTCTCGTTCCATACATGGCGATACCCGGATAAAGGAAAAATTCTCTTATCAATGTGCTATGGCTGAAATCATCGAAATAGCGGAATGTGACCAGCACATGATTGCTTTCAAATTCGAGATCTTCTCTGATAACGACATTGAATGTTTCAAGACGCCACGCCCTGAACTGGCTTTCAAAACAGAAGCCGTAAAAATCGTTATCTGTTTCCCCTGCAGTTTCAGTTGCAAATACCTTTCCCTGACCATCCATCATCTCAACAGTATGGAGCAAAGGGGTTTTCAGAGAATATTTCCGGCTGTAGCCGGAGTTGGAAAAACAAAGTGTCCGGTCATCCCAAACCACCTTGACATCATGAAAAACACATTCCGCCATTACAGAAACTTTCAATTCACAGTTTTGTTATTCACAGCAACAGCTTTTTCGATCAATTCAATGATATCTTCAACTTTGACCTGCTGCATACATTTCTTATGTCCGTGGGGACAAACATGTTTGAAGCACGGAGAACAGTCGATCCTTTCAGAAACACAACTCCATGCCGCACTTATCGGTCCGGTGGCTGTCGGATCAGTAGAACCGAAAATTGCAATACCAGGCTTACCCAATACGGCTCCGAGATGCATTATCCCGGAGTCATTACACACCATAAAACGGGAATAACGCATAAGTTGCATCAACTCCTGCAAGTCCGTCTGACCGCACAGATTGACACATTTATTTTCCGGCAATCCGGCACATACTTCCCTGCCGGTTCCGGCTTCGGACTTGCTGCCGGCAACTACTGCCACGCCGCCGCGGCTGATCCACCATCTGGCGATCCTGTTGTAATTCATACTGTCATAACATTTTGCATCACCATAAGCCGCTCCCGGTCCCAACAGCAGCATATCCGGATGCTCACACCATGCATGGATCCGGTTTTTATTTTCGTCCCCGTCGCGTAAAAATCTGAATTCCGGCAATGTTCCATCCCATGCCGGAGCCCCTAAAGCCATGGCCATTGCAAGATAACGGGAAGTCAAATGTTCCCCTGCCCTGCGGCCCGGTATCTGCTGATGCTTGAATCTGAAAGAGTCTGTGAGCAAAAGAAATCTTCCGCGGGCTGAACTGCCGTAAAGCGACCTGACACCTGCCAAGCGCATGGCTATAACATCGCGGGGGGAATTATTGAAAAGCACCCCGACCCCCAGACGCAATTTTTTTAATTCTCCGATCTCGCGGAACGACCAGTTTGCATGAGCCGCACTCAAACCGAGAAAACCATCCACCTCTGGCAAAGCGGCATAAAAAAGCCGGTACATGTTTGGTGCAACCACAAAAAGTCCGCAATATTTGGGAATTATCTTTTTCAATGCACACAAAGCCGGAATCGCCATAACCGCATCACCGAGATGATTCGGCATTCTGACAACCATTCCATTATTCCAGCATCGGGGGTCTATCTTCACTTCCGGCAAATGATAATCTGCCGGATCGTTCATCGAAAATCGCAAAATTTCCATAACTGCGCTCCGGAATTATTTTTTGAAAATAAAGTATACGGCCCCGGCCATACAAATTGCCGCCCACAGGTAGTTCCAACGCAGGGACTCCTTCATGTACAACAGGGAAAAGGGGACAAAAACCGACAAAGTAATGACCTCCTGCAATATTTTCAGCTGAGCAAGAGAAAGACCTCCGTCATGACCGATGCGATTGGCCGGTACCTGTATCAGATACTCAAAAAGAGCGATCCCCCAACTTATCAACGCCGCAATTACCCACGGCTTGTTGTTGAGATTTTTCAAATGCCCGTACCAGGCAAAAGTCATAAAACAGTTGGAAAGCACCAGCAATCCGATGGTTTTTACCAGTATCCAGTTCATAAGAAATAAAAGATGTTACAATTTTGCTCCGAACTTGATCGCGGTGGCTCTGGCTGTTTCACGAATAGTTTCTTCGGGAGTATGCTTAGGCGCATATCCCAATTCGCGTTTGGCCTTTTCGATCGAAAAACACATGTGAGTTGCAAAGAAACGCAACCATGTTTCATCGATAGTGCCTTTGTATTTTTCCAGCATATCCGGTACGCTCATATAGTTGATCTTTGCCTTGCAGCCAATGGCTTCGGCATTGAGCTGAACATAACGGCTGATCGGCACCGCATGAGAAAGGCAGATGTTGTAACGCTGTGAAATGGAAACTCTGGTTTCTGCAGCGAGAGAAAATGAATCTGCCAGATCATCGACATGCACAGGCTGCAGCAGAGCCTGACCGTCTTCGGGCAGATCAAGAACTTTTCCTGCCATAATATCCGGGATGAAATCCTGACGGCGTCCACCGAGGTTGTCAAGGGGCAGCAGATCTCCGCCGCCGGTGATATAACAGGGACGGATCACAGTGGCAGGGAATCCGGTCTTACCGAAAAGTTCCATGGCAAGATTGTCGACCTTGGCTTTCTGAGCCCAGCCGGAAGTACTGTCGAAACCGCCATAAGGTGCCGTTTCATCACAGGGGATGAAGGGCAGCGGAGCATAACCTCTGGTTGAGGAACAATGGATATAATGCTCCAGATTGCTGCCGCCGAAACGGTGGATCAGGTTGATCGACTCGACATGAGGAACTGTATCGATGATGATATCGAAATT
>JAFVRT010000128.1 GCA_017504125.1 Lentisphaeria bacterium | reverse complement strand
CACTCCGGTGAAAGAACTAGGACCTGAACCTAGCGCGTCTGCCATTCCGCCACGACGGCTTCCTTTTTCCTGTATCAGCACCACGAATTCCTTCGTGTTCCATAATATAATCCAACTTTTCGACTTTTTCAAGCCGCGTTTTGAAAATATTTTGAAATTTTATTACAAAACGGGAGTTTTATTCCTCCCGCCTTGCAAATAACCGATTTTCAGAATGCCGCGTCAAACTGAATGTCAGACTTCGGGAAATCGATCTTACGGACAAATTTCAAAGCATCAGCAGCACCGTATTCACGGTTCATGCCGCAATCTTCCCACTCGACCGACAACGGTCCCTGATAACCGATGATGTTCAGTTCACGGATGATGCTTTCGAAATCAACACCGCCATGTCCGGGGCTGCGGAAGTTCCAGCCGCGTCCGACCTGGTCGAAGTCAAGATGAGAACTCAGGATACCGGAAGTTCCGTCAAGAGTCAATGCAGCATCTTTGATGTGAACATGGTAAATACGCTCAGGGAAAGCCTGCAGGAACTTCACCGGATCGACCATCTGCCAATGCAAGTGACTGGGGTCAAAGTTGAATCCGAATTCAGGACGGTTGTCAATAGCGGCCAGAGCACGCTTGGCGGTAACAATGTCAAAAGCAATCTCTGTAGGATGAACTTCAAGCGCAAACTTCACCCCGCATTTGGCGAATTCGTCAAGAATGGGGTTGAAAAGATCGGCAAAGTATTTGAAGCCGTCAGCAATGGTCTGCTTGGAAACCGGGGGGAAACTGTAAAGCATGTGCCAAATGGGGGAACCGGTGAAGCCGTTGACTACATCAACACCCATATTCCTGGCTGCATGAGCTGCAGCTTTCATACATTTGATCGCCCATTCCCGTTTGGCCTCAGGATTCCCGGCACATTCGGCAGGAGCAAATCCGTCGGAACGGCTGTCGTTATTGGGATCACAGATCAACTGACCGGCCAAATGGTTGCTGATAGCCCAGACACCCAACCCGTATTTGGCAAGCTGTTCTTTTTTGGCCTGACAGTAAGCCGGATCTTCGGCGGCCTTGAAAACATCAAAATGATCTCCCCAGCAGGCAAGTTCCAAACCGTCATAGCCGAAACTCTGCATTTTCTGTGCCACAGTTTCCAGGGGAAGGTCTGCCCACTGTCCGGTGAAAATAGTTGCTTTTCTCATTTTTTCTTCCTTTTTTTTCAGAAAATTGTAATGGATTTGACACTGGTCCACAAAGGACTGTCAAGTTGAATCTTTTTACGGGCACGAGTTGCCAGAGAAATAGGAACATGGGTAAAGTTTCCGGCCCAATGCCCCACCATCATATCGGTTTTGCCGCACATGGCCGCATGGACGGCATTCTGAGCAAGAATACCACAGAAAATAGCATCGTGCCCTTCAGCCTGAACACTTCTTATAGTATAACCCAAATCGAAATATTTTACTGACACTTCGGTATTATGCGCTTTGCAATAACTGCTGATCTTATCTTTCAACAACAAACCGATATCTTTTTTCAAGATGTTGCCTGATGCATCCCGGAGTTCTTCACCGTCAGCAAAAAACTTCTGCCCGGCACCTTCAGCCACCATGATGACGGCATGCTGACGGCAGTTCAGCCGGTCGAGCAGGTGAGGAAGCAGAGCATGTTCTCCTGATTCAAGGTTGAAATCTTCTTCAGGAACCAGACAGTAATTCACAAAAGGATTGGCAATCGTTGCCGATGCAGCAATGAACCCGGAATCACGCCCCATGACTTTGACCAGACCGACTCCGTTAAAGGCCCCTCTGGCTTCGTTGTGCACTCCTGTGACTGCCCGTCCGGCGTGCATCACCGCGGTTGCAAAACCAAATGATGTGTCAATAAAACTGATGTCATTATCAATGGTTTTAGGAATGGCGATCACACTTAACGCGAGATTGCGTCTTCCGGCTTCTTCGGCAATGGCGTGGGCTCCGCGGGAAGTTCCGTCACCTCCTATACAAAAAAGCATATTGACATTCATGCGCACCAGCGTATCGACGCATACTTCCACACTTTCAGCCCCGCGGGAGGAACCTAAAATAGTTCCGCCTTCCTCGTGGATGCTGTCAACGACTGCTTCATCAAGCAGTATCGGAGAAAGTCCATAGGCCGGATTCAACCCCCGGTAACCATAGCGGATACCGTAAACGACAGGCACTTTGTAACGCTGCTTCAAAGTCAATGTCAGAAACTTAACCACTTCGTTCAATCCGGGGCACAAACCTCCTGCGGTGAGGATCGCCGCCCTGCTCCATGCCGGATCATGAAAAATCTTTTTGCGGGGACCGGCTAATTCAAAAGCGGGTATCGCCTCGCCTTTTTTCACATATTCTTCAAGCAATGCGGAATCCGTTTCATAAACCACGGAACTTTTTTCATCCACGAAAGCACATTCCCGCAGCGGAGACTCCAACTGCGGTTTGCCTAAAGTGGAAATCTTGAAATCTTCAGCAGTCATCTTGACATATCACTCCTGATACAGGGGGTAACTCCATATACTGTATTATAAGATAATACAGAAAAACTCTTATTTCAAGGTATAATACATAAAATTTTCAAGAGAACTTTATTTTTTCAGAATTATAAAGCTGCAGCAGCGCAAAAAAACGAAACTGCTTCCCTTGTAAAAATGCATAAAAACAAAAAAGAACCGCAATAACGGTTCTTTGCATCGTTCACTTCTCAAAATGAAACATTCACATCTCCGGAAATCTCGGTCGGCGAAGCCATCAGCCGCAAACCCGGCACTTCGTCCCAGTTCTCATCCCATTTGAAAAGCAGCGGATCGGTCCCCTCTCCCCAGGGATTGAGATCAACTATCAGGATCCGTTCGTAGCCGGAAGTAAAATAGATATCCATGACCATGGGATCTTTGGGCAATCTCCACGAAATAGCGTTGATGAACAACTGGCATCTGCCCCAGAGATTCTCTTTGACGCCCTCAAGACGGCGGAAATGCCGGATCAGGTGATACTGACTCATGCCTTTGAGTTTACCATCCTTTATAAAAAGCCTGAACTCTCTGGCCGGAGTCATATTGCGGAAAGGACGGATACAAATGGTAGAAACCAGCCCTTCTGCGGCTGCAGAACGCACTTTGGCACTCGCAAGCAGGTATTTCCATGCACTTTCAGCAGAGTGCACAGCACCTCCTTTAAGTGCAAAACGCTCTGTATCTGTAGGCGCACAACTGTCGACGCAGACAAAACAGTTTCCGGGGATCTCTGACATGGGCTGACGGAGTTCTTCTATGATTTGCGAAGATAACCGTTCTTCTTCATCAAGATCTTCCAGAGCACCATCTTTAAGCAATCCGATAACCTCGCTGCCCAACGGCACAAAGGTGGTGATAAAAGTATGGGCCGCAAGTTGCGTATACCAGTTCGGCATCAACCAGAATGGGGAAGGACTATGCATTTTTTACTCCTGTTGACTGAGGGGAGTACGCTCAAGCTTGGCAGCCACAGCCATCCAATATATGAGCAATCCCATCATAAATACGGTTTCATAACTTAAAAAGGGCAATTCAAGTGCCGGAAAAAGAGAAGCGATAATCATAGCCGGGAACGCGGCATAAACACCGCATTTCCACATTTCTTTCAAGGTAAGATAACGCAGCCTTCCGGAAGGACCGTTCAAAAGCCTGTACATTGCCATAAAGATACCGGT
>JAFVRT010000127.1 GCA_017504125.1 Lentisphaeria bacterium | reverse complement strand
TGCGGATCAACTTGCAAATGCTTCAAATGCATACAAATCCATGATCGCAGAACTTACCGGGACCGGCCGCAGCGGCAGCGGAACGATCATCTACAATACCAATCACCGCAAGATCAAGTTTCTCGATCCCAAGGAAAATTTTGATCCTGCGATCAATTACAATGCCCCTGCCAATGATCCGCATTTGTGGTTGGATCCGTGGGGAAATCAGTATGTAATCATGATTTGTACTGACGGGTCTGACAGAATTATCAAACCGACATCATGGACGACTTTGCAAAGTACCGGCCGTTATGTCATGGCTAAAACAGCGGTTTATTCCTTCGGTCCCAATGGAGAAAATGATTTGGGACAGAATGCTGCTGAAGGTAATGATGCAACAAAACTTCAGGACGACATCGCCACCTGGCACAAATGATGAAAACGCATAAGGCGTTTGAAAATAATATTTGAGGATGAGAAAAGAAAAAATGGCAAAAATCAAGATCATGCCTTGCCTTGATATGCGCGAGGGCAGGGTGGTAAAGGGCGTGCATTTCGTGGACATCGCCGATGCGGGAGATCCCGTGGAGTGCGCCAAAGCATATTGCGCCGCAGGTGCCGATGAACTGGCTCTGCTGGATATTACCGCCACCGTTGAAAAACGGGCCACTCTCGCAGATGTGGTGAAACGGGTCGCTGAAGTATGTACTGTTCCCTTTACCGTGGGCGGCGGTATCAACAGCGTGGAAGCTGCCGGTGTGGTGCTGAAAGCCGGTGCCAACAAGATTTCCACCAGCAGCGCGGCATTCCGCAATCCCCAGCTGATCCCCGACCTTATCAAAGAATTCGGCGTGGATGCTGTGACTGTGGCTATCGATGTGGATGTGAACCCCGCATTGCCTTCAGGTTACGAAGTTTATATCGACGGCGGCCGTACCGCCACCGGATTTGATGCCGTTGAATTCGCCAAAAAGGTGGACGGCTACGGGATCAAAACCATTCTGCCCACCAGTAAGGCGGGCGACGGTGCCAAGACCGGTTACGATTTGCCCGTCATCAAGGCCATGCACGAAGTCTGCAATGCCGAGATCGTCGCTTCAGGCGGTGCCGGTAAACTTGAACACTTCGCCGAAGCAGCCGAGGCCGGAGCCACCGTGCTGCTGGCAGCTTCCGTGTTCCATTTCCACATGATCGACATTCCGGAACTGAAACGCTATCTGGCCGACCGCAACTTCGATGTTGCGCTCTGAAAAATTTTTTCAGCTCTGATACCCTGCTGCATTTTGGGGCGGCAGGGTGTTTTTTTTTGAACGCTCCGAATGAAGGATAGAACATTTTTTATGGAAAAATTTGAGATAAAGTACATTTTCCCCTTGCTTTTTTGAGGTGGAAGTGTTATCTTTACTGTGTAACAGTAAAATACAGGAGCAGTTGATACTTATGAACAAAATCGTTTTTTCACTTTTTGCTATGTTTTCTCTGATGATTTCCGGATGTATCTCTTATTCTTACTCCGGGGACAAGGGAACTCCCGCGGCAGTCGAGCCTGCTGTGTTTTCTGATTCCGCCAGGATCGGTAAGACATATCAGGTGTTGGGCAAAGCGGTGGTTTCAGGGGATTATCAGCAGGTTTCACGGGATCGCATGATGGAAAAATTGAAACTTGAGGCCAAAAAATGCGGAGCCGATGCGGTGCTGATCGTGGAACATCAGGTGCTGCCCGCTGATATGGTGGGAACCGGGCGGAAAAGCGGATTTTTTACCGCCTTTGATTACGATGATACCAACCGCAGCTGGGGCGAACTTTACCGGGATGTGGATGTGAATTTCGGTTCTATCGGCAAAACTTCGGCTTCCGGGAGCAGCGGTATTTCCGGAAGCAAAAGAATAATCAGAGCGGAGTTTCTCCGTTATACCGGCAAGGGTTCCGCTGCAGTCAAAAAATGAAAGGAGCATGTTTCCATGTCAAAGAACCGGCATCAGAAGAAAAAAAGACTGCTCCGTATCGCTGACCGCAAATATGAAAGACAACTGGCACGCGCCGGAAAGTTTGTGGTTGGCAAACTCAAGATGACACACTCCGGATATGGTTTCGTGGAGCTTGCCCCCGCTGACCGGATAACGGAAAAGGCGGAAGATATTTTTATTCCCATCCCCAAACTCAATGGCGCATTGGACGGAGATATCGTTAAAGTTCAGCTGCTCCCCGGCAGACGGGAGTTTTCCAACGATACTGCCAACCGGGGCGAAACCGGAAGGATCGTCGATGTTATTGAACGCTCCAGAGTCGCCTTTGTCGGAGAAGTCCTGCCCGGAGGTGTCGTCAGACCGCTGAATACCCGGCTGCCCGCCGACATAAAACTGCTCGGCAGCCGCAAGGGAGCGCAAAAAGGTGATCTGGTAAAGGTGCGGGGACCGGAAATGCTCAACGGCGAATGGCGCGGAACGATTTCTTCTGTCATCGGACGAACCGGGATCCTTGAAGCGGAACTGGATGCTGTTATGGCAGAGTATGATATCCCTGCACCTTACTCAGAAGAAGAAAATGCCGCAGCAATGGAGATAACTCCCAGAGATATCGACCGGGTGAAATTGCCGAAACTTTTCGTTATCACCATAGATCCCGATGATGCCAAGGACTTTGACGATGCTCTTTCCATTACTCCATGCAAGGAGGATAAAGATCTGGTGGAACTGGGAGTGCATATCGCTGATGTTGCCGCCTTTATTGCTCCACAGACCAGATTTGATTCAAATGCTGCAAGACGGGGATTTTCCTGCTATCTGCCCGGCAGAACTTTGCCCATGCTGCCGCCGGGACTTACTGCAAAGATCAGTATGCAGGCCGGTACTCCTTCACTTGCACACTCAGTTTTTCTGACTGTGAACAAAAAAAGCGGCGAGATATTATCCGCCCGCAGGGAACATACACTTGTTACTATAGCCCACCGGCTGAATTACGATGAGGTACAGGAGTTCGCCGACAAGGGAACTGTCCCGGAAAATTGGACTCCCAAGGTCAAAAAGTGTGTTAAAGATCTTTTGAAACTTACCTCAGTCATGCGTAAGTTCCGGGCTGAAAAAGAAGAATTCATCGAACTTCCGCTGCCTGAAGTGCGGGTACGCTGCGATGAAAAGAAAAATGAGATACAGGGCATAGAATCCCGTATTTCCCGTCCTTCGGAACAGCTGGTTGAGGAGTGTATGCTGGCTGCCAACTCCGCTGTCGGTGCGGAACTGGTCAAAAAAGGCGTTGCCGGAGTGTTCCGGATACACGATGAACCGGAATTCGATAAATTGTGCGAATTTTCGGAAATGGCCGGGGAGTTCGGTTTTATTACAGGCGATCTTACTTCGCGCAAAGTCTGCAATGAATTCGTCCGTTCTCTGCCGGACAATCCCAAACGTGAAGTCATATTGAGTCTGCTGCTCCGTTCTTTCCCGCGGGCCGGATATGCTGCAAAACCGCTGCTGCATTATGCCCTCGGCAAGACCGCTTACGCACATTTTACCAGTCCCATACGGCGTTACGCCGATTTGACCGTGCATCAGCAGTTGTGGAATCTGGATAAAAAATCCCGTACCAGACGGGTGGAAACTATGGAAAAAGTTGCGGAAAAATGTACCGAACTGGAAGAAATGGTCGATGAAGCTTCTTTTGCCGCTTCCGACCGTTTGAAACTCCGGATCCTTGAGGAGGAGTTGAACCGGGGCGAACTGAAGATCTATGAAGGTGTTATCGCCAAAGTCATCACCGCCGGACTCCAGGTGGCTATTGAAGAATTGGGCCTTTACGGATTCGTGCCCGTTGATGCCCTGCCCGGAAACCGCCGCCGCGGCAAGTTCACCCTTTACGGAGAACGCAACAGCAGCAGCAATTTCAAACTCGGTGACTACATCTATCTGCGGCTGGCGGGGATCGATTTCGCCCGCGGCAGCGCATTGTTTGTTCCGGCGGGCAGGTGAAGTATGAAAAATTTTCTGTTGATCCTGATTGTGTGTATTTTTTCACAAAGTTTCGCTGCGGAAAAAATTTCAGCCCACCGGAAAGCGGCCGAAGAACTCATGTTGGCAAGCGGTGTGCCTGAAATGCTGAAACGCGCCTTTGATTCTCAGTTGGAAAATCAATTCAAGGCTCTGCCGGAATTGGAAAAGCTCCGCCCCGAACTGACCGCGTTTTATGCCAAAGCCTTTGCTTTTGAGGCGTTGAAAAATGATCTGGCTTCACTCTATATGAAATATTATTCTCAAGAGGAAATGAAGCAGATAAGTGCTTTTTACCGTACTCCGGCCGGAAAAAAGAAAGCCGCTGTTGACGGTTTTTTGAGCCGGGAACTGGGAGCACTTTTTTTCAAACATTCACAGAAAAAAATGCCTGAATTGCAGAAACTGCTGCAGAAACTGGTCAAGGAGTAAATCTTATGTCAAGTGAATTGCTTTTTGCATCTTATGCGCCCCGTTCCATGTCGCCGGATCAATCCATAGGAGCCAAATTCGATCGTCTGCTTGCAGAATTCGATCTGCCCGGAAGCGTAAAGAATCGTTCTGTGGCGGTGAAAATGCATCTCGGCGGAGGCAACGGATTTTCGACGATACATCCATTTTTTGTCCGCAAACTGGTGAAGGCTTTGAAAAATGCCGGGGCAAAAGATGTTTTCATAACCGATCTGAAACATGATGTGGAAAATGCCGTTGAACGGGGATATACCGAAGAAGTGTGCGGCTGCCGTCTTGTGCCGGTTTGCGGAGCCGATGAGTCGGAATATTGTACTTTCCCGTTGGAAGTCCCATTCAAAACCATGGACAGGATAGAACTTTCCAAACCGATCCTTGATGCAGATGTGCTGCTGGACTTTTCTCATGTAAAAGGTCATGGTGTGTGCGGTTTCGGCGGTGCCTCAAAAAATCTCTCCATGGGGGCCGTTACCAATGCCATGCGCCAGATGCTTCACGCTCAGGAAGGCGGCCTTGAATGGGACGAAAGCAAATGCACAAGATGTCAGAAGTGCGTGACGAACTGTCCAGATAAAGCTATGACTTTCAAAGACGGTAAGCTGCGGATATTTTTCCATAACTGCAAATACTGCCGCCACTGCATGTTGATATGTCCTCATGACGCCATAAAAATAGAACAGGGGTGTTATGTGGATTTTCAGCAGGCAATGGCTATGACCAGTGCAAAGCTGCTTTCCTTTTTTGAAAGCAGGGCACTCTTTATAAATATGCTTATGGATATCACCCTTTTCTGTGACTGCTGGGGAATGACCACCCCGGCTCTTGTTCCGGATCTGGGTATCCTTGCCGGCAGGGATATCGTCGCTATTGAGCAATGTTCACTCGATCTTATAAACAAAGCCCCGTTTTACCGGGAGTCGCTGCCGCCGGGATGGTCATGCAGTGAAGATACTTCAAAACATATTTTTGAACGGCTTCACGGCAAAAATCCCTACGCCGTGGTGAAAGCTCTCGAAGAAATGGGGATGGTAAGTTCAAATTATACAGTCCGTGAGATCTTTTAATCTTAAAGAAAGGAAAAAATTATGAAAACCGTCAAGATCCAGCAGTTGAGTGTGGAAAAATTCAGCCGTTACGGTTCCTATGCCAAACTTGTCAATCCCGCATCTGATGCCACCGGCCCCAAAGATGCTCCTATCGTATTTTATCGCGATATGGTGCAGCAGACGCTCTCTGATTCTCCTTCTTTTTCCACCTGTTTCATGCGTCCCCGTCCCATGGTCATCAATGTCGGAGAATACCATGATTTTACCTGCGAAGTCAGCATGCCCCTTGACAATGATGCCATCGTCTGGGTCGCTCCTGCGGGAGCAACCGAGGAAGTCCCCGTGGATGATATCGAAGTTTTTTATGTCCCCCAAGGGACTTTGCTGAACTTGCGTCCCGGAGTGTGGCACCATGCCGCTTACACCCCAAATGACAAAAATGTCAGCGTCATGATCGTACTGCCGGAACGCTGCTATATGACCGATTGCCATGTGGCAGAGATCCCCGAAGACAAGCAGCTGGAGATCGTATTCTGATGATTTGGGAAAATCCCCTGAATCAGCTCCCCGGCAAAGCAGTTCTGGATATTTCCGGTGACTGGGCCCCCATACGCCGTTACGGTGAACTTATGGACTCCGATCCGGTTGGGGTGTATGGAGATCTGCTTGAAGATCTCCAAAAGGCAGATTGGCGCATAACCAATCTGGAAGCCCCCATGGATGCCGGAAAACTGATCGTGAAAAGCGGAGCTGCTTTTCACGGTCAGGAGTCGCGGATCGCTTCTTTGAAGGCCGTTCCGTTTGATGCCGTAACTTTGGGAAACAATCATACTTTTGATTGCGGGATCGAAGGTTTCAAACGGACTTGCCGAATACTTGACAGCAGCAATATTGCTTACTGCGGGGCCGGTATGGACCGTGCCGAAGCATTGAAACCCCTTGAATGTGTCGTGAATGGCGTAAAATTTGCCGTTTTCAATATTTCCGAAGGGGAGGACCGCATGGCGGCATCAGATGATACGCCCGGTGTGGCCGGTTGGGAGATCGAAGCTCTGGAAAGTGCCGTCTGGCAGGCCAGAGAAAAATACCATGTCATCATTGTTATCGTCCATTGCGGATTGGAATATATTCCTGCGCCGCCGCCTTATGTCTATGATGCTTTTGACCGTTTGAGTGCTGCCGGAGCTGATCTGGTAGTCGGGCATCATCCGCATGTGCCTCAGGGAATGGCATTGCTTCATGGCAAACCTGTGTTTTTCAGTCTGGGAAATTTTATTTTTTATCAGCCGAACGATCTTGCTTACCGTAAAATGGGATATCATCTCCATGTTTCGATCAATGAAAAAGGTATTTCTTCAATTGAAGTCCTGCCCTATCAGTTGACTGAAAATGGAGCTGTGAAGATCGATCCTGACCGGTTTGATGTGGTGCTTGATGCTGTTTCAGCATGTTTGCAGAGCCGTGATTCCATGGTAGAAGCGTGGAACGGTTTTCTCAAATATTACGGTACTGCCGGATATCTTGATGAACTCAAGCGCATCATGAACCAGATGCAGGAAAATCCCGGCAAAGGAGCCGCAATGCTCCGAAACCGGGTCATGACTTTGCAGCATTTACACCACTGGAACGATGGTTTGACCCGGATCGTGAACGGTGAAATCGATAAAGCTCCGGAGTGGGGAGTCAAACTTGCCGAACTTTATTTTACCGCAGAGGTACAAAAGTGAAGATCGCAGTTTGTGATTCCGGACTGGGCGGATTGGATATCGCCGCAAAACTTTACGCCAAAGGCGGTTGCGGTGAACTGCTCTACTTCAATGTATGGCCGGAAGTTGATCGGGGATTCGGTAAGATGCCGCCTGATGAACGGGTACAGGTCTGGGAACGGGCATTTGACGGCATTATGAAATACCTGCCGGATCTGCTGGTCATCGGATGCAATACATTGTCAGTTGTTCACCGCCGGAGTTCCCGTTACGGAAGTTCTGCCGCGCCGGTGTTGGATATCGTCGATGCCGCTGTAAATGTATGCGGCGATTATTTGCGTGCCAATCCGGAAAAAAAACTGCTGATACTCGGTACTGCGGAAACCGTAAACTCCGGATGCTACCGCGATATGCTCATCGGATCCGGTATTTCTGCCGAACGCATCAATGGTCTTCCCATGCCGGGACTTGCCACATTGATCGAGGAATCTCCTTTTGCTCCGGCTGTCAGTCAGCGGATCAGAGAGGGATATTCCGAGGCTGTTGAGTTATGCGGCGGCGTAGGAGAGCATGCTCTGGGACTTTGCTGTACCCATTTCGGTTATGTTCCTGAAATATGGGATCAGTATTTTGCTCCTGCGGCACTTTTGAATCCCAATGAAAAAATCCTTGACGGAGTATCATTTCCGGCAGGGCAGGGGGGGATAACGGTCAGATTTATTTCAAAGATACCGATGTCTGAAAGTAAAATCACCGCGATGCTGCCGCTTTTTGCATCAACTCCTGCAGTAGCTGATGCTCTGAAATATTATGAATATACGCCTGGATTATATCAGGTGAGATAAAAAAATGGGGCAGCATACCGGCTGTCCCATTTTTTTTAAATCATTTTTTGGATTGCATGGGGTTTGCTGCTACAGCGGTTTCGGCACATTCTTTGAGGAGTTGTGCATTGGGACCTTTGTAGTCAAGTTTGATGTCAGCGGCTTTGGCATCAAAGAGGAACATATACCAGACACAGCCCTGCATAAAGTTTCCCGTATCGCCAAGGTGGTGCTTGTCGTTCTTCATAACCATCTTGGAAGTCTTACGGTTTTTGCTCCATTTCATATATCCGACTACATCTCCGCCTGTAATATCCATGATTGCAGGATATTTGAGTTTTTTCAGATCTGCAGCGGTATATTTTACCGTTTTGACAGGGAGTTTTTCCCGGAAAAGCTGCACAGCATTTCCCATGGGGATCATGCGTAAATTATTGGATCTTGCAAGTTCCATATAATTTTCAGTAAGCATATCGTGCATTTTCTGCCGGGTGAGAGTTGCTCCCTTTTTGGTGAACCAGTTGTGATCGGCGCGGTATGCCCAGGTCTGGTGAACGACTATTTCAGCCTGAGGCGCGAGCTGTTTCACAAAAGCGATGAGTTTTTTGCCGTATTTTTGGGTTTTTCCCTTGTACGGACTGTGAGTA
>JAFVRT010000126.1 GCA_017504125.1 Lentisphaeria bacterium | reverse complement strand
GCCGAGTTTGATTCCCATGATAAATTCCTTTCTTGATTTGGGGATTCAAGTTTGAAAAGTTTTCAAATGATAAATACTGTATGCCGGGAAAATATTTGCATGTTCCGCATAAGTTCCGGCAGGATATCCATATTTTTTTTTACATTGACGATCACTTTATTTCAATGAAGTTCCAGCTCATGAGTTTTGCCCAGTCGCGGAGAAGTTCCATGGATCCGTTATAACTGCAGCTCAAATGGTGCGTGCCGCCATGAGAGCTGTATTCCTCAAGGAAAGCTGCAATATTTCCACCGGCCGGAGCAAACCATCCGGCGTTGCTTTTGGGATTGGCCGGCATGGGAATTTGGTAATTGACTTTGGCTGTGATAAGAGAGAATTTGCCATCAGGGCCCGGAGCAAGATCGGTGAGAATGGCTTCTCCCGGTTTGAAACATCCGGTGGCAAGAACAGGATTGCCGGTATCGCTGAAAGTGTAATTTCTTTCATGAAGCATGGGGCGTTCCGCACAAATGTCCGGATTTATTTCTCCCATGTGGCTGGTATAGATAAGATTATTTTTCCAATCCGGGCAGAACATTTCAGTAAATGAGGTTTCCGGAAAAACTTCTGCCAGAGCGCGGGTCGCGACTGCGGTCAGTATATCGCCTTCACCGGCATATCCGATCCCGCGGCTCATGGCTTTGGAACACTCCAGAAAAGGAACTGTCTGCCACCCCTCAGAACGGTTGATACCGGGGAAGGCAATGGTGAATGCATGAAGATCTTCTTTTTCGATCCACTTGCGTACTTTCAGCGAAGCATCTATTGTACGGCGGTAACTTGCTTCTGTTACGCTTTCATCCCATTGAAACCTTGTTCTGTCTACGGTCATTTCTGCTTCGATTTCGGCGGCAGCGGGCTGTTCCTGCGGGACATAGCCAATGATTTTTATATTGAATGTTCCCTCCGGGACCCGGAAATCCCCCATGCCTTCAAAGTCGCCGCCGATTTTTCCCACCCTGGCATGGGTCATCCGGTACGCCATACACGCACTGCGGAGCTTGTCTGCGATCCGGCCTGAAAAGCCGGATTGATCAAGATGTCCGGCTGCGATGAGGAAGGTTTTTTTATACCTCAACAGCAGATTGCAGAGATCCTGAACTCCGTGGATGCCGTGGTTGGCCATGGTCATAGATGGTTCAAATGCAAAATCAGGTGTGGTATCGATGATGACCAGCGGCAGATCGCTTTCTGCGAGTGCTTCGATGGATTCCAGAGATGGGGAATAGGCCAGATGAAGTGTGGCGATGGCCTGACAACCGGAGTTTTCAAAAAGTTTTACTGCTCCGGAAAATTCATCTTTGAGCCGGCAGGCGGGACTTTGGATGACTTCAAATCCTTTTGACTTCAGCATTTCTGTGATCTTATCTGAAAAGGAACGGATCGATTCAGAAATATCAGGGCGGCATTTGTCATAAAGAGCCAGATAAAATGGAAGAAGACCGATTTTCATTTTTTATTTATTCCTGTGAAAAGTTTGTACGCATTATCGAAAAATACTTTTTCGCGATCTTTTTCCGGAGCAGATGCAATGATTGCCCGGAGCTGTTCGTAGAAAAATGTGGTGAATTCCACCGCGTGATCAGTATCGATGATCGAAGTGCCGATGGCGTAATTTTCGCCCATGAGATAGGCGTACTGATTGTTGATTTCAACCGATTTGCCGCGGAGCAGCGCAATTGGGGAATCAGTTCCGAAAAGAACTCTTTCTGCCGGGAAATGATCAAAGGTATATTTCAATATATCCACACTGTTTATCATGGCGGTATCAAAAAAAGCATTGGGGAACTGTACGAATTCAGAAATGTTGCTTTCCATGATATTGCGCATGAAGTAAG
>JAFVRT010000125.1 GCA_017504125.1 Lentisphaeria bacterium | reverse complement strand
TGCAGGAGTGTTTGGAACCCGTGGGACAATTTGACCCGCAGGTGTGTCAAATTGGCATGGCAGAGCATGGGCAGATGTCTGATGTTTTGTTCTGAGAAATAGGAGAAAATAATAAAATTTACGAAAAAACAGTACACAAATTCTTCTTGGAGCTTGTTTATTTGCACTTTGTGATGTACATTATGTAAAGGTATATACACATAAACAATCACATCAAGGAGCATTGACCGTGAGCAGTAAATACGATACATACAATAATCCTCTCACCGGACGGTATGCCGGTAAGGAAATGAGCCGCATCTGGTCCCCTCAATACAAACATTCAACATGGCGGCGGCTGTGGCTGGCTCTGGCTGAAAACGAACAGGCTCTCGGTCTGCCGATCACCGATGCACAGATCGCCGAACTGAAAGAACATCTGGAAGATATCGACTTCGACCGGGTCGCAGAGATCGAAAAAGAACTGCGCCACGATGTCATGAGCCATATCCGCGCACTCGGTGAACTCTGCCCCCAGGCTGCGCCCATCGTTCACCTCGGTGCCACCAGCTGCTATGTGACCGACAATACCGAATTGATCCAGCAGCGGGAATCATTGAAGATCATCAAAGGCAAACTGCTGCTGCTGATCAAAAAACTTGCCGCCTTCTGCGACGAATATAAAAATCTTCCCACATTGGGATTTACACATTTCCAGCCCGCTCAGCTTACCACCGTCGGCAAGCGTTTCGCACTCTATCTGCAGGATTTTGTGCTGGATCTCGAAAAAGTCGAACGCCAGATCGAAGATATTCCTTTCCGCAGCGTAAAGGGAACCACCGGAACTCAGGCAAGTTTTCTCGAACTTTTTGACGGCGATCATGCAAAATGCCGCCAGTTGGAAAAAAATGTGGCACAAACCATGGGATTCGACAAGGTGATCTTCCTTTCCGGACAGACATATACCCGCAAGGTGGACTACTTCGTTTTGAGCATTCTTTCCGGTATCGCCCAGTCAGCCAGCAAGATGGCTACTGATGTACGGCTTCTGGCCAGTATGAAAGAGATCGAAGAACCATTCGGCAAAAGTCAGGTCGGTTCCAGTGCCATGGCTTACAAACGCAACCCCATGCGCAGCGAACGCGTCTGTTCTCTGGCACGCTATGTCATGAGTCTGCCGCCCAATGCCGCTATGACTGAAGCTACACAGTGGTTTGAACGCACTCTTGATGATTCTGCCAACCGCCGTATCTCTCTGCCCGAAGCATTCCTTGCCACCGATGTGGTTCTGGCTGTGCTTATTGATATCGCTTCCGGTTTCCAGGTGTGGCCCAAGGTCATCGAACGCCATGTGAAGGCTGAATTGCCGTTTATGGCTACTGAAAATCTGATGATGGAAGCCGTCAAACGCGGCGGAAACCGTCAGCAGCTCCACGAAGTGATACGCGAGCACTCCATGGAGGCTTCCAAAGTCGTCAAGGCCGAAGGCAAGGATAATGACCTGCTTGACCGTTTGAAAAACGATCCGGCTTTTGCCTGTGTCAAAGATGACTTCGACACTATCGTCGATCCTTCAAAGTTCGTGGGCCGTGCCCCTGAACAGGTGGCCGATTTTCTCGCCGAAGTGGTCGATCCCATACTCGAAGCCAACGCAGAACTGCTCAATGGCGTCGAAGTCGATAAGGTAAATGTTTAATCAAAATAATTTTGTTAAAATAATTCAGGAGAAAAATCATCATGGCTTTTCTTGATGACCGTTATCTGATCACCAATGACACCGGAGTCAAACTTTTCGGTGCAGTAAAAGATCTTCCGGTAGTCGATCCCCACAATCATGCCAATGTGAAAGAGATCGCTGATAACAATTGCTACAGCGATGCATGGCAGCTTTTTGCCGCTACCGACCACTATGTGTGGGAAATCATGCGTAAACGGGGAGTCCCGGAAACCCTTATCACCGGCAAAAATGCCTCTCCGAAAGAAAAATTTCTGACTCTGGCCAAGGTATTTCCTGAGTTCGCCGGAAATGCTGTATATGAATGGATCCACCTCGATCTGAAGCGTTATTTCGGGATCGATGAACTCCTCAGCGAGAAAACCGGCGAAAAAATCTTCAACGCCGTCAATGAAAAACTCGCCACCGATGCATATCGCCCGCAGGCACTGCTCACAGGGCCCCTGAATGTGGAAGCCATGTGTTCCACCGATGATCTTATCGATACTCTCGAAGATCATGACAGAGCAAATGCTGCTTTCGGAAAAGTCCTGCTGCGCCCAACCTGGCGTCCGGATAAAGGAATGAAGATCTTCGCTGCCGACTGGCGCAGTTATATGGGGAAAATCGAAGAACGCTTCAGCGTGAAACTCAATTCTCTGCAGGATCTTTTCGATGTGTTGAAACGCTCTCACGATTATTTTGCCGCACGCAACTGCGTGGCCAGCGACCACGGTATCGAACTGCCTCTGCGCGGTGATTACGAATATGCCGATGCCGACAAGGTGTTCCGCAAAGCCATGGCTGGTGAAAAACTCTCCAATGATGAGATGAACTGCTACATGGGAGCGTTCCTCACGGAATGTGTCAGACTCAACAGCGAAACCGGCTGGGTAACTCAGCTGCATCTCGGCGCAGTACGCGATGTCCGCAAGACTCTCTTTGATAACCTCGGTCCCGATGTGGGCGGCGATATCAGCAATCACTATCTGGATTATGCCGGAGCTTTGTGCAGTTTCCTGAACCGCTTTGATGATAAACTCAAAGTGGTGCTTTACTGCCTTGATCAGGGACATCAGGCCACATTGGCGACCATTTCCAGAGCCTTCGGCTCCAAGGTCGCCCTGGGATCTGCCTGGTGGCTCTGTGATACGCCTATCGGCATGCGCCGTCAGCTGGAGTATATCGGAGCTGTGGACACTCTCATGAACTTTGCCGGAATGGTTTCCGACAGCCGCAAACTTCTGAGCTACGGTTCCCGTTTTGAAATGTTCCGCCGGGTACTTTCCGATGTTCTGGGCGACATGGTCGACCGGGGACAGATGCCGGAGGAGATCGCTCTCAATATCGTCCGTTCCATCGCCTATGATGGGACCAAAAAATTCTGGAATTTCTGATCATGGCAAAAAGCGAACTTTACAAAAATGCCGGGGTGGATATCGATCTTGCCACCGATCTTCTCAAGGATGTAAAACCCCTTCTGGCTGCTACACGCCGGAGCGAAATGCTGGTTCCCGTAGGCGGATTCGGAGGTTTGTTCCAGATCGATTTGAGCAAATACAAGGAACCTGTGATGGTTTCAAGTATCGACGGCGTGGGAACCAAACTCATGGTTGCCATGATGATGGAAAAATATGATACAGTTGGTTATGACATCGTCAACCATTGTATCAACGACATCGCCGTTCAGGGCGCGGAGCCGGTATATTTTATGGACTACATCGGTATCGGTAAACTCCGTTCTCCGCTCTACGAACAGGTACTCGCCGGTATCGCCAATGCGTGCAAAGCCGCCAACTGCGCGGTTTTGGGCGGGGAAACTGCCGAAATGCCCGGTATGTACGGCAATGACTTTGACCTGGTGGGAGTGATAACCGGTATCATCGAAAAGTCCAAGATCATCACCGGTGAAAAGATCGCTCCCGGGCATGCTGCCATCGGCATCAACTCCAACGGACTCCATACCAACGGTTTCAGTCTGGCACGCAAGATCCTTTTCGACAAGGCCGGTTACTCCGTCAATGACAAACCCGCTGAACTCGGTGGCGAAAGCGTGGGCGAAGCATTGCTGAAGCCCCATATCTGCTATTATCCTGCCATCAAAGCCGCTCTGGAAAGCGGTATTTCTCTCGACGGTATCGCCCATATCACTGGCGGCGGACTGTATGACAATGTGCCCCGTATCCTGCCCGAAGGCGTGGGCGTGGTCTTTGATGTGAAAGATATGCCTGTGCCTCCCATTTTCAAACTCATGGTGGAAAAAGGCGAAGTCGGACACGAAGAAGCATACCGGGTATTCAACATGGGAGTCGGCATGGTGTGGTTCGTGCCCGAAGCTGAAGCAGACAAGGCGGTTGAACTTATCAACAGCAAAGGCTTCAAGGCATGCCGTATCGGTGAAGTCATTGCCGGTTCCGGCGTAGTTGTGAAGTAACTGCCATGAGCGTGTTCCGGGAACTGAGCAGCGGATTCCGCAATCTGCAGCGGGGAGGGCGCAATGCGTTGCGCGGCTCCTTTGCTACAGCGGCATCTTTTTTCAGAAGCGACAGCTCCAAAGGTTCTTACCGGCGGAGCGTGTACAGTATCATCAAACTCCTGCTTGTTGAAAACGGCTCGTTCCCGCGTCAGGTGGAACATGCGTTCCGCCGGGTACTGGAAGATGCGGTTCCGGATATCAATGCCGACCGCGAATGGCGGGAACTGACAGAGAACGAAACAGCGGGATGGGATGAAACGGTTTCAGCATTGAAAGAGCTGCAGCCCGAATATCAATACCGGTGTGTTTCATTCATCCAGTCTTTGCTTCTGCGTTTGAACTCTGATGAAGCGGTGTTTGAACAGCTGAAAATGCTTTCTCTTGCGGCAGGGTTCGATGAAGAAAAATATGATCTTGAACTGGAAGATCTGCGGAAACGCCATTCCCGGCGGGAGCGGATGTTCCGTTCCGGGGCCGGTATCGTTGCCGCATTGATCGTGCTGGCGGTATTCATCCTGACTGCAACTCTGCTGAGTCCGGTGATTTTCGGACTTATTCTGGCTTATCTGCTGCTGCCCCTTGAGCGTTACTTTGAAAAAAGCTGGCGCGCAAGAAGCGGTTTCGGATACTGGTTGGGAATATTGAGCAGCGGTTTAGCATGGCTGCCGCGCAAGGTCGCTACTGTCTTGAAAAGGCGCGATAATGAGCATCAGATAACTCCTGAACTGCAAAAGAAGAAAGAAGATCAGCAGATCATTGCCAGAGCAGTCGGGCAGACCGTTTTGACCGCATTGCTGGCGGCATCGCTGTTTGCCGGAGGTATTTACGCCGTAACGACCCATTATTTACGGGGCGATTCGGTCAGAACTGCCGTTGACGGCAGCAAAAAAAGTTCCTTCTCCGTAACATTGGAAAATGCCAAAAAAAGAGTGATGGGGATCTCCGCAGTAAAATATGTTGTCGATAAAGCTGAGAGGACTTTGCGGGATGAACAGGCTCGGCAGGAACTGCTTTCCATGATCATGCGCCGTTCCGGCGGGGTGTTTTCTTTTCTTTTCAATGTGATGGGGTTCATCGGAACACTTATTTTTGATTTACTGCTCACGATATTTTTTGCCTTGTTGTTCCTCATAAAAATGGCTGAATTCAGCCGTTCCGATTCCGGAAGCGGAAGTTATGCCGTAAGGACAATATTGGTCAGCAACTGGCTCCCTGATGTATCGGAATCCACTCTGGATGAGGCGCAGCGCATACTCGGAGGTGTTTTTGCCAGACTCCGTATCTGGGTCAGAGGATATCTTACTCTGGTTCTTATCGACAGTACGGTTTATACCATACTTTTCGGACTTTTGGATGTACCATGGTTCCCGGTGTTCGGTATCATTGCCGGATGCGGTATACTGCTGCCCTATGTGGGGCCGGTGTTTTCGTGCGGCTTGACTCTGCTTGTTACATGGATCGCCGGTGATGCCGATGTTGCTCAATTGGTGATGATAAGCTGCTGCTATCTGGTTTACAACGGCATTATAGAACAGTTCATTCTGTACCCGTTGGTGATCGGGGAATCTCTGGGATTGAGTACTCTTGAAACAATTATCGTGGTGCTGCTCGGAGCAATTTTCGCCGGTATTGCCGGAATGATCCTTGCCCTGCCGGCGGCTTCGGTAATAAAATATCTTGTGCCTCAGATATACCGCTGCTGGGATGTGTTCAGCAAGAGCAGCGGCAAAGAGCCGTCATCAGGAGTTTCCGGGGCATGAGTTTGCCCATTGAACCGTTTCTGGGAGAGATCCGCCGGCAGGTACGGGAAAAAGGCCAGCTTATTTTAAGTGCCGCTCCAGGTGCAGGCAAAACAAGCTGTGTCCCCGGAGCTCTGCTTGAAGAATTTCCCGGACATCATATCATAATGCTGGAGCCCCGCCGGGTGGCGGCTACTGCGGCTGCAGTACGCATAAGTGAACTTCTCAATACACCGCTGGGGGAAAAGGCCGGATTTGTTGTCCGGGGAGAACGGTGTATTTCTTCCGATGCCTGTATTACGGTAATGACTCCGGGAGTTTTGCTGCGCAAGATACAAGCTGATCCCGCTCTGGAAGATACTGATATCGTCATATTCGATGAATTCCATGAACGATCTGCGGAGTGTGATCTGCTGCTGGCTTTGCTCCTTGAAAGCAGAAAAGCATTGAGAGATGATCTGAAACTGGTCATAATGTCTGCAACATTGGACTCCGGCAGACTGAAGGAAATGCTGGGAACGGATCGCTGCCTTGAAGTGCCGGGAAGGGAATTCCCGGTGGAGCAATTGTGGAGCGATCATCTTTGTCCGCGGGAGCGTATCCCTGAAGAAACTGCCGGCGCGGCACTCGCAATGCTGAAAAAAAGCGAAGGCAACATGCTGGTATTCCTGCCGGGAGTCGGTGAGATAAAACGGTGTGCGGCATTGATGGAGGGAAAAACTCCGGAAAATGTCATTGTAGATGAACTTCACGGTTCGTTGGCATTACATGAACAAACTGCGGTCTTGAAAAAAGCTCCCGGAGGATTCCGGAAAGTCATATTGAGTACCAATGTGGCAGAAAGCAGTCTTACGGCAGACAATGTCCGCTGTGTCATCGACAGCGGTTATGAACGTGTGCCGAAATACGATCCCGGAAGCGGACTTACACGGCTTGAAACATTGCCTGTTTCCCGTGCTTCTGCTGCTCAACGCAGCGGCCGCGCCGGACGGGTCGCACCTGGTGTGGCTTTGCGGTTGTGGGAGAGTTCATCTCATGGCGGCAGACGCGAATTTGCTTTACCGGAAATATGTGATTGTGATCTCACTTCTTTTGCTCTGGAACTTGCCTTGTGGGGCGCGGCCCCGGATGACCTTGAGTGGGTCGATCCTCCGCCGCAGGGCGCATATAACGAGGGATGCAGTCTGCTGCGTGAACTTGGAGTACTTGACAGCAGCGGCAGGATAAGTGATTTGGGCAGAAATATCTGCCGCTTTCCGGTACATCCACGCCTGGGAGCCATGCTGGAACGGGGAAAAGAGCTTGGCGGATCCATGCTTGCGGTGGAAATCGCCGCACTCCTTGAAAACCGGAGCGATAATACATTCCCCGCCGGGGCGGATATCATGCTGCATCTTGAGCATTTGCGCCGCAATATGAAAAAATACCGCAGCCACAAGATGCTTATAGAACAGTTGAAAAATATTGCTTCTGATCGGATCCGGAACGGCAATTGTTGTGAGGCGGGTGAAATACTGCTCGCAGCTTTTCCTGACCGTATTGCCAGATTGCGCCGGAAGAATGGTATTTCATATACCATGAAGAACGGCCGGGGGTGCAAACTTGCCGAAGATGATCCTTTGCGGGGAAGTGAATTTCTGGTCGTCGCCGCGATCAGCGGAGATGGCCGTGGAGATGGAACGATACGGCTGGCAGCACATATCGACCGGGAAACGGTACAGAAACATATTGCAGGCAGCACAGAAGAAAAGAGGATTTGTATTTTTGACGGAGAAAGCGGACGGGCAAAAACATTGAAACAAACTCTTTTCGGAGGAATAATAATTTCAGAAACTCCGGTCGAACCGGAAAACGGTGAATTGGCCGCAGCCGTGCTGGAATGTGCCGTGAAACGGGGTATCCCCATCATCCCTCAGGAAGATAAAGCAGGACATGCTTTGTGGGAACGGCTGAAGTTTGCTCACCGGATGGAACCGGAAAGGTTTCCATGCCCAGACGAAAAACTCCTTATCATGGAGGCTGCCGGGTTTTTTTCCGGATTGAAAGGCTTGAACCAGATAGAAAAGCTGCAATGGATGCCCGTGTTGCGGGCATTGCTCGGTCATTCATTGCTGGTTCAGCTGGATGAAGCCTATCCGGAAAAATTCCGTACACCGGCAGGAGCTGAACATCGTATCGATTACTCCGGAAATGTCCCGATGCTGTCAGTCAGATTGCAGGAGATGCTGGGCGTGAAAAAACATCCCGCAGTAGGAGTTCAGCAGATCCCGTTGAAAATCGAACTCCTCTCTCCGGCTTTACGGCCGATACAGACTACTTCCGATTTGCCGGGGTTTTGGAATGGAAGTTATGGTATGGTCAGAAAAGAAATGAAAGCGCGTTATCCGAAACATGAATGGCCAGAGGATCCGGCAGCGGCGGGCGCAATGCTGCGGAGCGTGAAATCGCCCGGCCGGAAATAAACAACCTACGCTCTCATGTTTGATCGCAGGATAAAGATTTTTTTCTTTTGAGGGATTGCTCCGGCGCACAAAAAAATTACATCACAAAAATAGAAAAAATTTGGATTTTTATGTGGAAAAATTACTCTATGGCATATATGTTATGAACATGTAAAAAAATTTTTCCATGCAGGAGGTACAATGCTTTATTTTCTTTCCGGTTTGAGTGATGTTTTCGGCCCGTTCCGATTGTTTGAATATGTTACATTCCGCGCCGGTGGAGCCGCTATCACCGCTTTTTTGATAACTGTACTGTTAGGAGGAGCCACAGCCAGATTGCTGAAGTCACTCCACGCCCAGTCTGCCGACCGCTTTGAAGGCCTTATTGCACCGGAGTTGATCGATAAGGCTAAAAATAAAACACCATGTATGGGGGGCGTTTTGATCGTCGGTGCTGTAACTCTTGCCGCCCTGTTGTGGTGCGTCCCGGGCAGAATATCCGGAATTCTGATCGGAGGAACCATACTTTTCGGTTTTATCGGTTTTGTCGATGACTGGATCAAGGTCGTGCGCCAGGATCGTAACGGCCTGCCGGGTAAAATAAAACTGCTCATGCTGACACTCGTTGCCGCAGCTGTTGTGACAGCATTGAATTTTACTCCCGGCGTCGGAGGCATGATGCAGCAGTTTATCGTGCCTTTCTGCAAAAATCCATTCAATATCGGAGTCATTGCCTGCGGAATCATTTCCGTGATTGCGATCGTAGGTGCTTCAAATGCAGTAAATCTTACCGACGGAAAAGATGGACTTGCTTCAGGATGCACCATTTTCTGTATGATAACCTATGCCATATTGACATATCTCATGGGACACCGGGTCTTTGCCGATTATCTCAATATCCCTCACCTGACCGGAATTGAAGAAGCTGTGATCTTTGCTTCAGCTACGGGTGGGGCCTGCCTCGGATTCCTGTGGCATAACTGCCACCCTGCGATAATGTTTATGGGCGATACCGGCAGTCTGGCTCTCGGCGGTATCGTCGGTATGATGGCTGTCCTTACAAGACAGGAACTGCTGCTGATACTGGTCGGCGGGATTTTTGTTATGGAAGCTCTTTCTGTGATAATACAGGTCGCTTCAGTGAAACTCACCGGCAAAAGAGTTTTTTACTGCAGCCCTTTCCACCACCATTTTGAACATCTCGGCTGGACTGAAACTCAGATCGTGGTGAGATTCTGGATCATTGCCGGTATTCTTGCTCTTTCTGCTCTGGCAACATTGAAACTCCGTTGAATATTGCCGAAAAATACATGCTTTTTTATTAAAAATCCTTGCATTTGACTGTACTGCAGGATATATTTTATAACAAATGAAATTAAAGCGCGGAGAGCATACTCTCCGCAAAAAATCAAGGAGATAAAAAATGGAAGTCATCATCCGTCCTACTGCGGCTGACGCCGAAAAGCTCACCGCCCGTATCATCGCTGACGCGATCAATGCCAAACCCGAATTCAAACTTGGCCTCGCCACCGGAGCCACCATGGAAAATGTTTATGCCGAACTTTCCAAACTGAATAAGGCCGGTGAAGTGGATTTCTCTCAGGTCCGTTCCTGGAACCTGGACGAATATGTGGGCCTTGCTCCTGAACACGATCAGAGCTACCGCTACTACATGAACAAGCATCTTTTCAACAATGTCAACATCGATCTCCGCAATACCCATCTCCCCGATGGACTTGCTGAAGACGAAGAATATGAAGCCGCACGTTACGATGAATCCATCGACGAAGCCGGCGGTATCGACCTGTGGCTGGTCGGTATCGGATGCTCCGGACATGTGGGATTCAACGATCCCGGAACCAGCTTCTCAAGCCGTACCCATGTGGCTTATCTGACCAACACCACCTATGAACAGAACAAGATCTACTTCAATCCCCCGGAATCCATGCCCCGCCGCGCTTATACCGCCGGTGTCGGAACCGTGCTGGATGCCAAAAAAGTGGTTCAGCTGATCACCGGAAAACGCAAAGCCGCTATCGCCGCTGCCGCTATCGAAGGTCCCATGACCGCCATGATCTCATCCAGCGCACTGCAGCTGCATCCCGATACCGTGATCATTCTCGACGAAGAAGCTGCCGCCCAGCTGAAACTCCGCGACTTCTACGATGAAGTTTTCATGAATGATCCCAAATGGGCCGCCTACCGGTAATCTAATTTTCAGGAGTGTCAATCATGGCTGAAATCAAAGTCGATTGCCTTTTCAAACCGGAACTTGATCCGGAATTTGTGCCCGCAGTACTGTGGAACCGGGAGTACCGCAAACTGGCCGCTTCTGTGGCAGATTCCCTCAAGATCGCCATTACCCTTGAGCGTTCCAATGGTGCTGTTTCCCGTTTCGATACCGTGCTGCTGCCGGAAACTGAAGAATACGCTGCTTTGAACTTGCGCTATGTCGAGCGTATCGTCAAATTCATGCTGTGGAGTTTCGGCGGTTGGCATGTTACTATCGCCGGTGCACCGAAAGTTGCCGCTGATCTGGCAAAACTTTATTCTGCCGACGGCGAACGCGCCTTTGATTATCAGGTCATGGGTGAGCGTATCTACGACCGGCCTTTCACCGTGGACTCCTGCTCCTACGAAGCCGCTGTCCCCGAAAAGAAGGTCGCCATGAAGCTCGGCGGACACTTTGAAGGATGCCGCATCGGTTTCGACCTGGGCGGTTCCGACCGCAAGTGCGCCGCTGTCAAAGACGGTGAAACTCTGCACAGCGAAGAAGTGGTGTGGGATCCCTATTTCCAGAGTGATATCAACTATCACTACGAAGGTATCCTCGATTCTCTGAAGCGTGCCGCAGCCAAGCTGCCCCGCGTCGATGCCATCGGCGGTTCCGCTGCCGGTGTCTATGTGGAAAATCAGCCCCGTATCGCTTCTCTTTTCCGCGGTATCCCGGAAGGGGATTTCGCCACCAAGGTGCGTCCCATTTTCCTTGAGATAGCAAAAGAGTTCCCCGGTGTGCCTTTTGTCGTTCTCAATGACGGCGAAGTTACTGCTCTGGCCGGTGCCATCAGCTTCAAATGCAATTCGCTCATCGGTCTTGCCATGGGAACCAGCGAAGCTGTGGGATATGTTACTCCCGAAGGCAATCTGACCGATTATCTCAACGAACTTGCCTTTGCACCTATCGACTACCGTACCGTGAATCCGCCGTGTGATGAATGGTCCGGTGATGCCGGTGTGGGAGCTATGTACCTTTCTCAGCAGGCCGTAGGACGCCTGGTCAAACCGGCAGGATTTGATTTCCCCGCCGACACCAAGCTGCCGGAAATCCTCAAGCTGGTTCAGAAAGCCATGGCTGAAAATGATCCCCGTGCCGCTGCTGTCTACCGGACTGTCGGAAGATATCTCGGTTATGCATTGGCGCACTATGCTGACTTCTATGATCTGCAGAATCTGCTGCTGCTGGGCCGTGTGTCC
>JAFVRT010000012.1 GCA_017504125.1 Lentisphaeria bacterium | reverse complement strand
TGCCTGCGGCAAACATGAAGCACTTGCTTTGCAAGTATGATGCGGCGTATTTTTGAGAGCGGCATTCTCCGTATGTTTCCGTACACATCCGTACTTATCCGTACAAATAAAGCGTTTAAAAAAATCACGGCAGAGTTGTGAAGTGACCACCAACAGTTCGATCAGGGTGAATGATTTTGTTTTCATATTTTTTCCTTTCAATCATTGATTTGAAAAGTGATCATTTCGAGTGTTTCCGTTCATAGATCCTGCGGCCGATCTCAGCGATACATCTGCCTGTTCCGGCTTGATGTTCGCCTTGTTTTATACGGCAGGTGAGATCTTCAGCAGCAGTCCGGCAAAGGCGCGGTATGTCATGGAGCAGCACCGGAAGCGGCGAAGCCAGATGACGGCAGAACTCCGAATCACCGCCTCCGAGCAGATATATATCTGCGGGAACTTTGATGTTGAAATTGCGCAATTCCTCTATCATGCTGAATGCTGCTTCGTCTGAAGTGCAGTAGACCGCCTGAAGTTTTTGCGGCATGGCGGCAATTTTTCGGGCTGCAGCGCGGCCGACAGCAAAATAATCTCTGCTTTGGCAGGGTAACAGTGTCCCTTCAAGTCCGAGAGCATCGGCGGCCTCAAGAAAGGATGCTCCGGATTTTGTTTCAAGCGCGTTGCAGCAGCAGCCGACACGGTGGAACTTCAATGATGCAAAATGCTCAACTGCCAATTTTATTGTGGCACTGCCCCACAATATCCGTATATGATCGATGGAAGTGCCGGGAAGTTCTGCGGTCATGGAAATCGTCGGCGGTGCATTGGAAAATATTTCGCAAAACCGTTCCATACTTTTTTCAGAAGAAAATCCCAACGACCATATTGCAATGCCGGCAGGGAAATTAATGGTTTTTTCCAGAAAGTCCAATTTGGATTCGTCCGGCAGGCCCACCAGAAACTGGATCAGCAGATTGTAGCCCCGTTGGCCGAGTTCATGTTCCAGAAGTTTCAAATGTTCCATATCCGAGTGGCGGCAGGAATCACCCACGATGCAGAGAATGATCCGGTTTTCCTGTTTACGCAGGGCAGAAGCGTAAATATTGGGGCGATAGTTCAGTTTGGCCGCTGTTTGACGGACAAGCTCCACAGTTTCCTTTTTGAACTTGCAGCTGCGGCTGCTGTTCAATATCTGTCCGGCTGTCGCTACAGACACCCCGCAATGACGGGCGACATCGCTCAGAGAGATTTTTTTTACTGTGTTCATTGTGCTATTTGTTGATTATCAGTAATTATAACGATATAAAAATATAGTTCCACAGTAAATGTTTGTCAAGGGGGAAATTAAAAAAAAACGGATTTTTATTTTTTCCATTTTGTCAATTTTGTCTGTTCCGGGGGCCGGGGCGCGGTTGGAGCTTTTTTGACCGGTTCAGGGGTTACATAGAAAACGAGATTTTCCGGGATCATCGGGAATTTACAGACAAACGGAACAACTTCTCCGTTTGGGGGAGAAACCGGGGGCTCCGGCGGAGTCAGATACTTTGCAATGAATTTTTTGACCGCATCGCCGGTTCCGGAGTTTTCGATACGCTTTTCTTTTCCGTTAAAGCCGGAAATAAAAATATCTCCTCCGCAGCTGATGATCACACCGTAAGCCTTTTCCGGAGCCTCAGCCCAATTTACTCCGACTGCTGCGAGTGCTTCAGCCGGCCCGATAAAAAGAGAACGGTATCCGGATCTTTTGATATTTCTTTCTGCGGCAATAACAGTTTTGATGCCGGGGTACTCTGCCAGTTTGCGCTGCAAAAGGAGTGCTGAAGCTGTAAGTGCTTTTTCATTTTTTTCCGGCAGAACGATCTGCAGCCGGGAATCGGGGCGGAGCGTGATCGGCGGCAATGATTCCGGGGGAGTATGGCATCCTGCAAGCAAAAGCAGGGCGGGAACAAAAAGTAAAAAGATTTTTTTCATGATTTTCTGGAATATCTTTCCGGACGCAGTCCTGTTTAACGGTGATTCTACAAAATTTAGCACAGATTTACCCTTTTGTCAAGAAATCTCTGCCGAATTTGAGAAGCAGAGCGCAAAAATATTTCATAAAGATAAAAATTTGGGATTACCGTAATTTGACTTTTAAGATTATCAGGGCTATATTATGACGATAGTATCGTAATATTGTGTCATATTTTCAAATAAGCAAATAAATCTAAGGAATCTGACTGATGAAAAAAATTGCAGAATCAGTATTAAAGGCGGTCAATAAAGATCTGGCTGCCATCAAGTCCGCCATGTGCGTAAGTTCCGGAGCTGTTGAGATCTATCCCGCTTCTGTCCACAAGATCGGTGATGCCGCCGTGATGATGGGCCGCAATGATGTTGAGCGTTTTCTGCTGGTAGTGGCCTACTCCGCCAAAGCAGTTCCCGCCGGATTTGCCGGTGAAGAAATGCCCCTGTCTGACGGCGGTGTTGCGATCGTCGGAAAACTCGACAGTACCAATGCCGCTGCTTTGCGTCAGCATTTCCCCTGGTGCGCCCCAAAAAGTCTGCGCAATGTGAAAACCACCGTCGGCTGCGGCGACCGTCTTGGCCTTGCCACTCCCGGTCATCTGCTTTCTGCAGTAAAGTTCCAGGCTTCTCCGGTCATTGCCCAGCAGTCTATGCGTGAACTTTCCATGACCGGGCGTACTTTCCGTTCTGTGGTGGATGATACTGTGTTCGGTGTGTTCAAAAGCGATTATCAGCTGGGTTGGGGAGCTGACGGCGACCACTTGAAGACCATTCCCGATATCGATGTGGCTCTGGAAGCCGGAATGCCCATGATCACTCTCGACCTTTCCGAAGTGATGAATGCCGCTGCCGGTGATTGGGCCGATGCGGAAGTTGAAACAGCTTTTGACAAGATGGACGATGAGTTCAAAAAGCGGATCGCTGATGAATATTTCGACAAGGAGTTCGTTACCGGTGAAACTTCGGTCAGGATCGATGCCGCCACCGCCCGCCGCTGCGCTGTGATGTACACCGCTGCTCTGGATTTTGCGGTCAAAGTCTACAAGCATCTGAAATCCAAACGCGGAGATGAATTCGATCTGGAAATTTCAATCGATGAAACCACCAGTCCCACACTTCCTTCGCACCACCTTTACATCGTCCGCGAACTCCGCCGCAGCGGTGTGGAATTTTCCTCGCTGGCCCCCCGTTTCATCGGTGAGTTTCAGAAAGCCATCGACTACATCGGAGATCTGGCCGAATTTGACCGTCAGTTCAAAGTCCATGCTCAGATCGCCAAGGCCTACGGCAACTACAAAGTTTCTGTCCACTCCGGCAGCGACAAATTTGCCGTCTATCCCACTGTCGGACGTGAGACCGACGGTTATCTCCACCTCAAAACGGCCGGAACCAGCTGGCTGGTGGCTGTGACCGTTATCGCTGAACATGATCCTGCTCTCTACCGCAAGATGCACAAAGCGGCTCTGGCCAACTTCAACGATATGCTCAAGCTCTACCACATCACGGCCGACATCACCAAGATCGCCGATGTGGACACCCTGGCCGATGCTGAACTCGTCAAGCTCATGGATATGCCTGAAGCCCGTCAGCTGCTGCATATCACCTACGGCCCCATTCTCACCGGCGAACTCCGGGGCGAATTCTTCAAGGCCATGCACAAACTTGAGAAAGAGTACGAAGCTGCTCTTGAAAAGCATTTCGACAAGCACCTCACTCTGCTTGGCGTTCCCAAACGGTAATAAATTTCTGAAATCTGAAGGAGAAATCATACTATGTTCAACATTCTTGCCACTGCCGCCAAAGCTGCCGCCCCTGCCGCCCAC
>JAFVRT010000124.1 GCA_017504125.1 Lentisphaeria bacterium | reverse complement strand
TGGAAATCTCATTTATAGAAACGCCCCCCTGCCCATCGGCAAATCCGCGATATATCAATGCCGCACATGCCAGTTGGTTGGCACGACGCATTCTCATGGTATCAAGGGAATTTCCGCTGCCGTCAAAAACACCGGAGTCGATATTCTGACTTACAAATCCTACTTCAGCACCGAAAAGCGCGATCTGCCACGACCATTGGAGCCACACAAGAAACAAAGGCAGCACAGCAAATGTGCCGTAAATGCGGTTATATTTGAAAATATTCCCCTGAAGAAAAATAAAACCGTCCTGCACTAGCTGAAACAATAATCCGGCGATGACTCCGGCAAGCAGAGCACTCCCGAACCGCACCTTGGTATTGGGAGCAAATTTATAGATCAAAGTAAATACAACAATGGCGATCACAAGCGGCGAAAGATCAGCGGCAACAGAAAGTACCACAGACAAGTTTGGAATCATTCCTGCAGTTTTATTGAGAAAACTGCGGAGTGCAACACCGGAAGCACCGACAACCACCATCACCAGCGGAGTCAAAAGTATCAACGCAAGATAATCACTGAATCTGCGGAAAATATTTTTTCTCGACGGCAATCCCCATACATCGTTGAAAGCCCGTTCGATATTGGAGGCCAACCACAAAACGGTCCATATCAAAGCAATCACACCGACTCCGGCCACGATACCGCCCTGAGCCTGTTTCAAAGTGGTATCGGCAAATTTGCAAACCCATTCCAGAATTTCTTTATGCTGATACAACTGCTGGCTCAACTCCGTACGCAGCTTCACATCAAGATCAAATCCTTTGGCGATACCGAAAAGCAATGCTGCCATAGGTACAATGGCAAAAACGGTATAATAAGTCAAAGCCACCGCCCGCTGGCTGTGATTATCAGCTGCATAACGCTTGGTACTGAACCACAATATTTTCCGGAAACGGCTCAACTGCTGAAAAATCATAATGATAAATTCTCCTTTTTTTTATATTGGTTTGTGATATTATATCATCTTTATCATCAAATGTCAAGGAATCAAATAAAAAATAAGAAAAAAATCCCCGCAGGAAAGAAAAAAACATACAACAGTTTACATTCGCTAAACAAACTGCTAAACAAAAAGTAAAAAAAGCTGTAAATCCGTTTGACAAATCGTTTCTTTTCTGCTATATTAAATACGGCTATGAATACAATTTTCGGTATAGAGCCATTTGCATATACGGAGAGCATATCAATGAAGTATCTTGAATTGACAATCGGAGCAGCGTTGGTGTACAACTTTGTGCTGACACGCTTTCTCGGAATCTGTCCTTTTCTCGGCGTTTCCAAACGCATAAGTACCGCAATGGGCATGTCAGGAGCGGTGATTTTCGTCATGACCATTGCTTCATGCTGTACAGCCTTCATCTATAACTACATGCTGCGTTTCACCATAGACGGCAAGGTTATCGATCTATCTTTTCTGCAGGTACTCATATTTATTCTGGTCATTGCGGCGTTGGTTCAGGTCATAGAGATCGTAATGCAGAAACTCACCCCGGCACTTTATCAGGCTTTGGGGATATACCTGCCGCTTATCACCACCAACTGTGCTGTACTCGGAGCTGCAGCATTGAATTTCAATGCCAACCGTTCCGTCCTTGATGCCACGATTTTCGGATGCTTTTCCGGAGTGGGATTCGCAATAGCCCTGCTGCTCTTTGCCAGTCTGAGGGAGCGTTTGGAACTGGCCGCTCCTCCAAAGGCATTTCAGGGAACACCGCTTGCTCTGATAACCGCGGGGATCCTGGCTATGGCTTTCGTCGGATTTGCCGGACTCTGCTGAAAAAAATAAAACAGGAATACATTTAATGAATACTTTGACCGGTGCTGTACTGCTCATGGGCGGAGCAGGCCTTTTTCTCGGAATAATAATCGGTTTATTCGCCAGGATCTTCAAAACCCCCGGGGATTCCAGAGTTGAACTGGTTCAGGAACTGCTCCCCGGAGCAAATTGCGGCGGATGCGGTAAAGCCGGATGTGCCGATTTTGCCAAATCGGTGGTTTCCGGCGAAATCCTCCTTCCCGATGTCCGGTTTCAAGCCGGGAACAAATAAATGCCATCGCCATGGCTCTCGGAATAGATGCCGGTGCGGGCAAAAGGAAAAGAGCTGTGGTACGCTGCAGCGGAGATACGCTGCAGGTCGTCCGCCATCTCAACTACAACGGTGTTACCGATTGTGCGGCAGCATCTCTGGTGGCAGGAGGCCCCAAAGGATGCCGCTACGGTTGTCTGGGGCTGGGCAGTTGTGTCAATGCCTGTCCGGCCGGAGCGATCGAAATCGTCAATAATCTGGCTCTTGTCCATCGGGAACTCTGTATCGGATGCGGCAAATGTGTTGCGGCATGTCCCCGCGGAGTCATCGCTCTGGTCGATGCTGATGCAGAGGTCCATGTCTATTGTAATTCACCTGCCAAAGGCGCAGAAAAGCGCAAACAATGTAAAGTCGCCTGTATCGGATGCCGCAAATGCGCCAAATATGCAGAAGATAAATTTACCGTCAACGGTTCTCTTGCTTCTGTGAACTATGATGCCGAAGTTCTTCCGGATGCCGAAGATGTTGAAAATATCAAATGCCCCACCGGAGCGTTGCTGACTGCCAGCCAGCACCACCTCATCGAAAAAAATGATCCGGCATGGAAAAAGGATAAAAAATGAGCAGGATAAAAACTTTCAAAGGGGGGATCCATCCCGCCCATGACGGTAAAGAGCTGACTTGCAATATGCCCATAACTGAAGCTCCGCTGTTGGAAAAATATTATGTTCTTTTTTCAGAAAATGCGGGAAAAGCTCCCCGTCCCACAGCTGCTGTGGGCGACAAAGTGAAAAAGTATCAGCTGCTCGCAGAAGCAGATGGTTTTGTTTCTGCCAATCTTCACTCTCCCACAAGCGGTGAGATCACTGCAATAGTGGAATTACCGGGTGCCACAGGAGTTCCGGACAAGGCCTTCGAAATCACCGCCGACGGGAAAGATCATGGAGAAGTCCCTTTCGCCCCTGTCAGCGATTGGAAAAATGCGGACAGTGCCGTCATCATGGAGCGGATCAGAGAGGCCGGTATCGTCGGTATGGGCGGTGCGGCATTTCCATCTCATGTGAAACTTACCGTACCTCCCGGCAAAAATGTCGATACGCTTATCATCAACGGAGCAGAATGTGAACCATATCTCACCGCAGATCACCGTTTAATGGTGGAATTTCCTGAAAAAGTTCTCTGCGGTGCCGCTATCATGGCAAAAATGCTCAATGTCGCCAATGTTTTTGTGGGGATCGAAAACAATAAACGCGATGCCATTGCTTCTCTGGAAAGTCTGGCCCCTGAATACGGGATCAAAGTCATTCCGCTGCAGGTACGCTACCCGCAGGGCGCAGAAAAGCAGCTTATCAAAGCTATTACCGATCGTACTGTTCCCTCCGGGGGATTGCCGGCAGATGCCGGATGCATCGTCCAGAATGCCGGATCTTCTGCGGCAGTTTACGAAGCAGTCGTACTGGGTATACCCCTGATCGAACGCATAGTGACAGTTACCGGTGAAGTAGTAAAAAATCCGGGAAACTTCAAGCTGAAGATCGGTACTCCGGTGATCGAAGCTGTAAAAATGGCGGGAGGTATAACTGAAGAACCCGGCAAACTGATCCTTGGCGGACCGATGATGGGTTTCTCTCAAAAATCCTTTGATGTTCCGGTAGCAAAAAACACCTCCGGTATATTACTGCTCCCGGTGGATAAAGTTCTGAATTTTGCATCATCACCCTGTATTCGATGTGCAAGATGTGTCGAGGCGTGTCCCATGAATCTGATGCCATGTCTGTTGTGTGCTGATGTCGAAGGTAATCGCTTTGATCTGGCACAATCTGATCATGTCATGGATTGTCTGGAGTGCGGAGCATGTGCCTATGTATGTCCTTCTCACCGTCCGCTGGTACAGCTGCTGCGGCGAGCCAAAGCTGAAGTACGGAAAGCAAAAAATAAAGGAACTGTTCAGAAATGAGCGAAAATATTTCCAACGATATAAAGCTGCCTACCGGTGAAAAACTGGTTTTGAGCAGTTCTCCGCATATCTCTGCCAATGGCAATGTCAGAGGTATCATGCTTAAAGTTATCACAGCCCTGCTCCCTGCTGCTGCTGCCGGGATATGGTTTTTCGGACTCCCGGCCGCTGCCGTGATCGTGCTGACGGTCATTTCATGCGTTATTGCCGAAGCAGTATGGTGTCTGCTGGCCGGAAAACCTGTAATACCGGCGATCACAGATTTCAGCGCGGTCGTAACCGGTGTTATTCTGGCTTTGAATCTGCCTTCAGCGGTTCCATTCTATATCCCGGTCATAGGCGGATTTATTGCAATATGGCTCGGCAAACAGGTTTTCGGCGGCTTGGGACACAATCCGTTCAACCCGGCAATCGTGGCCAGAGTCGCTTTGCTGATCGCACTTCCGGCGGCTATGACGATATGGTCGCCTCCGCGTGGAATGGATAAAGATTATCCAGCAGCAGAACTTTTCTTCGGATCGGTTGCCATGAAACAAGTGAAACAGGGAAAACTTGACGGGATCAGCTGTGCCACCCCCCTGGGGATCATGACCGATACCGAAAAAATAACAGATACTTCCGATCGGCATGCTTCAGCCGCAGCAAAACATAATTTTGACCGGATAAACACCCCTGCCCTGCTGAAAAAATATTTCTGGGGTATCAGACCGGGCTGTATTGGCGAAACATGTATTCCTGCCCTGATCTTAGGCGGAATAATGCTGATTATTTTCAAACTCATCAACTGGCGCGTTCCGGTATGTTTCATAGGAGCAGTCGCCGTAACAAGCGGCTTGGTAAACTTTTTCTTCCCCGGAGTAACCCCTCCGCCTCTGTTTCATCTTTTTACCGGCGGAGTATTTCTCGGAGCTGTTTTTATGGCAACTGACATGGTAAGTTCTCCGGTAACCAACCGCGGCTGTCTGATATTCGGGATCGGATGCGGTGTTATCACCTCCGTAATAAGAATATGGGGCAATTATCCGGAAGGCGTAAGTTTCGGTATACTCATCATGAATGCCCTGGTTCCTCTTATTGACCGCTGGTGTGCAAAGCGTCCCTTCGGATATATCCGTCGCAAGGAGGTATAAAAATGAAACTTCGCAACAACGAAAATGTATTCGTTCTGGGCGGTTTTCTTGCTGTTACCGCATTGATTTCGGCACTGACTCTTGCCTTTGTGTCCATGATCACAGCAGATCCCATTGCCAGGATGCGGGAACAGAATACCAGACAATCCCTGAGGCAGTTGAACTTACCTGCGTTTGACAACGCGCCGCTGCAGGAAGCTCTGGTCTGCAGATCCCCCGCCGGATTTCAGGTCACATTGATGCCGGTAAAGAAAAATGGTAAACTTGAAGCCTTTGCGGCAAAAACAATTTCACCCAATGGCTATGCCGGAAATATCGAAATCATGTCCGGATTTTCAGTTAATGGAAAGATCCTTGCCGTGCTGGTAACTTCTCAAAAAGAAACCCCCGGACTTGGCAGTAATGTATGTGAACGGAAATTCCAGCGTACCATATTCAATTTCTATAAACCGGCCCCGAAAGGTTTGCCGCCGAATCCGGTGCTTGATCAGTTCAATGGTATGCAAATTTCCGACGGTATTGATTGGCGGGTAAAAAGAGACGGCGGGACATTTGATTATGTCACCGGAGCGACCATTACTTCGAGAGCCATCGTCGGAGCAGTAGCAGAAACAGGAAAAACTCTGGCGATACAGCAAAAAAAGTTCTTGCAGAAAGGTAAAAAATGAAAACGCTTTTACAGGATCTTATAAAAGGATTATGGAAAGAAAATCCGATACTGGTTCTGCTTTTGGGAACTTGTCCGACACTTGCCACCACCAGTTCCGGAACCAACGGCTTTGCCATGGGGATCGCCACTACATGTGTGCTTTGCGGCAGCAATTTTGTCATCTCCTGTATCGCCGGTATCGTTCCGCAAAAAATCCGTATCCCGGTGTATATCGTGGTCATTGCAACATTTGTCAGCGTTATTGACATGCTGATGCAAGCCTTTGCTCCGTCAACTGTGTACAATGCCCTCGGCATATTCATCCCCCTGATCGTGGTAAACTGTATCGTTCTCGGCCGTGCTGAAGCCTTTGCTTCCAAACACGGTCCGCTGCGTTCGATTTTTGATGGTATAGGAATGGGATTGGGTTTCACTCTGGCCCTGACGCTTCTCGGTGCCTTGCGGGAGTTTTTAAGTTCCGGATCGGTTTTTGAGGTAAAAATAATAACGCCGTGGACAACAGATTTTCTTCTTGTATCTGCGGCTCCCGGTGCATTCATCATCGTCGGAGTCATCTTGGCTGCAAAAAATTATTTTGCCCGCCGCGCCGCTGTAAAACAGGGAAAACTTTACATCCCCCCTGCCGGACTTGATTGTCACAGCTGCAGTATCTGCAAACTGGAGGAAAAATAAATGCCGGAAATCGCTCTTTCTGCAGCAGAAAAAAAAGAATTATGCAAATTTGCCCTTTCTGTAATAGGAGCAGAACTTTCTCACTCACCGGCTCCGGCTTTGCCGGAAAATATAGCAGCTCTCAAAGAAATAAGCAGCTGTTTTGTTACTTTGAAGATCAATGGCGAACTTCGCGGATGCATAGGCAATATCGAACCTTTTGAAACTCTTGGTGAAAATTTGCGCCGCAATGCTCTTAATGCAGCATTCCATGATCCAAGATTCAATAAACTTACTGCGGCAGAATTTCCGGAAACAGAGTTGGAAATTTCCATAATGTTCCCTCCGGAACCCATCAAGACTCCGGAAGAATTTATACCGG
This sequence comes from Lentisphaeria bacterium, assembly GCA_017504125.1. GTDB lineage: Bacteria > Verrucomicrobiota > Lentisphaeria > Victivallales > Victivallaceae > UBA1784. The sequence goes on along the minus strand of JAFVRT010000124.1, from coordinate 4,808 downwards.
GTGAACATGGTATCATATTTTCTCTTTTCGGACGCCGTGCATTATTTCTGCCTCAGGTCGCCGTGGAACAGGGTTGGGACAGAGAAACTACCTTGAACTTTCTTTCCGTGAAAGCCGGATTCCAGAGTAATGCCTGGAAAAGCCGTGATTCCAAGTTCTATATCTTCAAGTCAGAGGTATTTTAATATGAGCGTATTTACAATTATCGGTGCCGGTATGATGGGTTCGGCAATGAGTTTCCCGCTCCGCGACAACGGACACGAAGTGCGTATTGTAGCTACTCCACTTGACCGGGAAATCGTGGAAAGGCTCAAAAAAGACAATTACCATGCCAATATGAAGCGTACCTTACCGGAGGGAATCGCTTATTTTCAGATCGAAGATCTTCCCAAAGCCATGGCAGGAACTGATTTTTTCATCGGCGGAGTCAGCAGTTTCGGAGTTGAATGGTTCGCAGATTTTATTCTGCCGCAGCTGCCGGAAAAAGCGGTGGTGCTTTCCATTACCAAGGGCTTGAAAGAAACTGACTCCGGAATTCCGGAAACATTCCCGGAATACCTGATGCGCCGGGATACAACAGGAACCATATCTTTCAATGCCGTAGGCGGCCCCTGCACCAGTTATGAACTGGCAGACCGCAACAACACCTGTGTTACATTCTGCGGCAGAGATTATGAAACGCTCCGTACCCTGCGGAGCCAACTGGAAACAGCATATTATCACATCAGCTGCTCCACCGATATCCGTGGAGTGGAAACTGCGGTTGCCATGAAAAATGTTTTTGCGGCAGCAGTTTCAACCGCTATCGGAGCCAATGAACTCACAGTCGGCGTCGGAGGCCACGAAATATATAATCCGCAGGCAGCACTTTTCGGAGAAAGTGTCCGTGAAATATCCAGACTTCTGAAGGTCATGGGCGGCGATCCGGATTCCATAATGCTGGCTGCAGGCGATCTTTATGTTACCATATTCGGCGGACGCACCCGTAAGCTGGGAATATTGCTGGGACGGGGCCACTCTTACGAAAAGGCCCGTAAAACTCTGGCCGGTGTTACATTGGAATCTGTTGCAATTGCTGCCGCCATGTCCAACAGTCTGCGTAAACTTGCTGCAAATGGAAAAGTTGATCTTGAAGAATTTCCGCTGCTGCTGACTCTGGATGCCGTGATACACCACGGTGCAAAACTTGAAATCCCATGGAAGAAATTTACCCTTGACCGTCCGTGACATAGAAAAATACCGCCGCCGTTTCCCGGCTGAATTTATTGCAGGTATAGAGAATTACCGTCATTGTGCGGTGATTCCGTGTTTCAATGAAAATGACTCTTTCGGTGAAACTTTAGCTTCTGTCACTCAGGCGGCAGCTGCGGCAAAACTCAAAGTTGCGGTGCTGGCGGTGATAAATTTTCCACAGGGAGCAGATCCAGCGGAATCTTTGGAATTGCTCCGGCGCATCAAACAGAAGGAAGTATTTTCCGAAGATCTTTTTTACCTTTATGCGCCGGAAATTTCCGGTGGTGTGGGCAAAGCAAGAAAACTCGGAATGGATTCATTTCTGAATTCCATTCCGGCAGAAGAAGTGGAAAATTCCATTATCTATTCTCTTGACGGCGATACTGTTATTGAGAATGATTACTTTATTGAAACGGAAAAATTTTTTTCAGCATCGGCTTGCGGAGGAGCAGTCGTTTCTCTGCGCCATCAGCCCGGCGAAACACCGGAAGTTGAAAATGCCATCAGACGATATGAAAAATATCTCGACCGTTATGTTGAAAAACTGAGACTCTGCAACTCACCATACGCGTTCCACACCGTAGGTTCCGCCTTTGCCGTCCGCGGCAGTACTTACCTGCGCAGCGGCGGCATGAAAGTCCGTACTGCCGGAGAAGATTTTTATTTCCTTCAGGAAGCAGCCAAAACTTCCGGTATCGGCGTGATCGAAAAAGTTCTGGTGCACCCTTCTCCGCGCATTTCCGCCCGTACTCCATTCGGCACCGGACAGGCAGTAAACGATATTATTTCCGGCAAATCCCTGCCTGAAATTTCAGATTCTGCCTTTGAACGGCTTGGAAAACTTCTTGCCGCAGTCGATATTTCAACACTCGGTACCGATATTCCGGAACTTCCGGAAAAAGATTTTTTACTGAAAGAAAAATTTTTTCAAGTATGGCCGGGGATCAGGCGCAATACGCCCTGTGAAAAGCTCTGCAAAGCATTTCACATCTGGTTCGATGGCCTGAAAACGCTGCGTTTTCTTCACTACTGCGACGGCAGATGATATTACCGGAATTCCAAACAAAAAAAACGGTCCCTTGATGGGACCGTTTTATATTTTCGGCAGCTTCAGAGTTTCTTCAATTTCCAGACACCGCCGGGAGCATCTTCAACCAGAAATCCTGCTGATTTTATGGCATCACGCAACCGGTCGCTTTCGGCCCAGTTCTTATTTTTTCTGGCTTCGGAGCGTTCTTCAGCCATGGCCACGACTTCAGCGGGAAATTCCTCCGCCACAGGAGCGGCATCAACATCAAGACATCCGAAAATACGGTCGAAATCACGGCAGCACTCCAAAACTTTTGCTGCCCCGGCAGCACTCAAAGTCCCGCTGTCAGCCAGACGGTTGCCATCGCGCATGAGAGCAAAAAGAGCGGCTGTCGCTCCGGCAGAATTCAAATCATCCGCAATGGCAGTACGGAACTGTGCTGCAGCCTGATCCACGATCGCAGCAGCCTCGCTGCCGTCACCGGAAGCTGTAATTTCTTTCATACGGGCGAAAAATGCAGAAAATTTCCCCAGAGTTTCCCGCGCCTGATCCAAAGCGGCAAGTGAGAAATTAAGTTTTTTCCGGTAATGAGTTCCGATAAGCACCCAGCGGATCTCCCGCCCGGTGTATCCTTTATCCAGCAGATCGCGCAAAGTGTAGAAGTTCCCCAAAGATTTGGACATCTTGGTATTATCGACCATAAGATGCTCACAATGAAGCCAGTAGTTCACCCATTTTTTGCCGGTCACGCTTTCACTCTGGGCGATCTCGTCTTCGTGGTGGGGGAACATATTGTCCACCCCGCCGGTGTGAAGATCGAAAGATTCTCCAAGATATTTCATGGACATCGCGCTGCATTCAATGTGCCAACCCGGACGCCCCTCGCCCCACGGACTGGGCCACCAGACATCGCCGTCGGCCTCATCACGGGCCTTCCAGAGTGCGAAGTCTGCAACAGAATCCTTGGCGTATTCATCTGCATCGATACGGACACCGGCCCGCTGGTTGTCCCGGTCGATATGGGCAAGTTTACCGTATTCAGGGAACTTTTCAATGGAAAAGTAGATACTTTTGTCTTCGGACTGATAAGCGATCCCTTTTTCCATCAGCACCTTGATAAGAGCGATCATTTCATCAATATGATCCGTCGCCGCCGGATAAACTGCAGCCGGCGTGATATTCAAAGTCTTGATATCCTCAAAAAACGCCTGTTTATATTTGGCAGTAAAATCCCGCAGCGGGATCCCGGCTGCTCTGGAGTTGCGGATAGTTTTATCGTCAACATCGGTCAGGTTCATGACCTGTTTGACCTTGTATCCGGCATAAAGCAAAGTACGGTGGAGCAGATCCTCAAAGGTGTAAGCCCGGAAATTTCCGATATGTGCAAAGTTGTAGACAGTAGGACCGCAAGTATAAAGACCTGCTTTGCCTTCTTCCACCGGCTTGAAAACTTCCGATGTTCTGGTAAGTGTATTGTAGAATTTGAGTTCCATAAAATATACCTCTCTAAGATTTCGTTTCCGTTTTTCAACGGGAAACTTCACTATTGTTTTTGCGTTCTTCCATAACTCCCCATGCAGCTCCGGCAAGGGCGCAGAAAAGATATAATGCCATCCGTCCCCAGTTGCCGCAGCAAATACTTGTTATCACAGCCGCAGCAGGAACAAGCATAAATCCCCAGTACTGCGGGATTTTTTTCTCATCATTGATCTTTATTACCGCCCCGCGAAACTTGAATGCTCCCCATCCGGCAGCACCATTGAGCCAGAACGCCCAGGTGTCTGAAGCATATACTGCCCCCGGAGCCATGGCCCAAACCGCCAAAGCGGGAACCAGCATAAATAAAAGCAGAAAATATACGAATTTCTTTTTGCTCGCGGCATATCGTTCCAAAGGGCGCACCACAAGAAAAATAAGCATAAAAGTCAATATCACCCAGAATCCGGAAGGTGCTGCGGCATTTCTGACAGTTGATTCAGAAAAAACAAATATCCCGGTCAGCAAAGTCCAGAATTTCGCCGGCAGATCAGCATTGATCTGCGACAGATAAGAATAAGAAACTCCCGGCATAAAAAAGGAAAAGAAAAAAACACCGAGATAAAGAGCCGTCAGCAATTGAGTAACAGGGCCGACATCAATTTTCGGAGGACCGAATATCTGTTTATCTTCACCGTAATCGATCATATAAAATTTCCTTTTCAATCAGTCAGAAAACCTTGCACCGCTTTTTTGTACAGACGGCGCAAGGTTTTTCAAATACACATCAAATATCAGCGCAGTCCAAGGGCGCGCAGATTGTCGTAAGAGATCTTGACAGAATCAAAAATATCCCGTCCGGGCCACTCGCAATCCTGTTCGACGGAGTACCAGCGGACATTGGTTTCCTGACAAGCCTTGATAATGGCGGGCCAATCAAGATTACCTTCTCCGACTTCGCAGATCCGGGGTTCACCTTCCAAGATGACCATATCTTTGAAGTGGACCACAGGCATACGGCCGTTGACATTTTTGATCCAGCGGACCGGACTGCCGCCGCCGCGGGTCA
>JAFVRT010000123.1 GCA_017504125.1 Lentisphaeria bacterium | reverse complement strand
CGCAAAACATTCAGTAAAGTACAGATCTATGTCCGGGACAGTTACAACCGGGCAGGAAAACTTGCCGCCAAAGGGGACTATGCCGGTGCAGTCGATATTCTGCTGCCCGTGATCAAAGCCAATCCGGAAGTGCCACAGCTTTTTGAACGCATCCGGGAATACGAGATCGCATGGCACAAAGAAAAGAGTATTTTTTCAAAACTCGGAGGGGTGATAGTTTCCCTTTTTGTGGCTCCCGTGGCCGCAGTAATGGCTTTTATCAATCCCGTGACCGCCATGGCTATGTGCGAAGGCCCTCTTGCCATGTGTGTCGACAACCCCCTGATGCTGCAGGTTATGGCTCTGGCTTCCAATGCCGCCGATGCACCATGGGGTACAGTAACTGCTCTCAATGTCATACGCGAGCTTCACCCCAACAATACCATGGTCCTCAAGCCGCTGGCTGAAGCTATGCAGCGCAATAATCAGGCCGGTGAAGCCTTGAGGATACATCAGAAAATGGCGGCTTCCACTCCGAATAATCTGGCTGCCCGTGAAGAACTCCGTTCCGCCATGGCTCTGGCCAGTCTTGAACGGGGACGCTGGGAAGAAGGCGGTACTACTCAGGATAAAGCCAAAGACTCCGGCGATGCGGTGATCCAGCAGATGCTTGAAGGTACGATCCACGATGCTGATCAGGCTCAGAAACTTATCGATAAATTTACTGCGGACCTTGAACGGGCTGATTCTGTAGATATCCGGCGGAAACTGGCCGACGCCTACATGGTGGCTGAAAAGTTTGAAGATGCGTTCCGCGAATATGAAACCGTAGCCAAAAAACTCGGTGTCGACGATCCTGTGCTCGACAAGCAGATGGAGAAGGCTTATGTCGCCAATCTCGATTTGATCATTGCTGATCTGGAAAGCCGCGGTGAGCTTGAGAAGGCTGCTGAAACCAAAGCTCAGCGGGAGCAATACCGGGCCGATCATATTTTCGCCCGGGCCCAAAAGTTCCCCAATGATGCCCAGCTGCAGTTCGATCTCGGCGAACTTTATTTTGAGCTGGGTGATATCGAACAGGCCAGAGAGGTATTTACCAAAACATCCGATTTCGCCCAGAAAAAACGGGCCTGTATGGTCTATCTCGGCCGCTGTGCATTGCATTTTCAGGAGTCCGGTAAAGCTATCGAATTTCTCGAAACTGCGATCAAAGACATGTACCGGATGGATAAATATAAACGGGAAGCCCTTTATTTTCTCGGTAATGCCTTTGAGCTTGCCGGCAAAAAAGAGCAGGCCGTCGATTGTTACAAAAAAATTCTTGCAAGCATGCAGAATTACCGGGATGTTCCCCAGCGTATGGTTCAGCTTACCGGCAATGATGCTGAACAGCCCGTTGAAGAACAGGCTCAATAACACCGGAAAGGATTATACTTATGGCTGAAGAAAATACAACGCCTGCAGCAGCTCCGGAATCACAGGATACCAGAACCAGAAAAACTGTCCGTTTACGGAGTGCCGGAGTGCCGCCGCAAACTCAGGATACTGTTATTGCCGATCCCCTGGCCGGACGGGATACTGACACCGGCAACCTTGAGATCATCGAAGATACTCAGACCAGGAAAACCCTCAAACTCAAGCCCATGGCACCCGGAGCAGGGGCTGTCCCCAAACTCAATCTTGGCGGCAATGATACCAATACCAGAAAAACAGTCGTATTGCGTCCGTCAGCCCCCCCCAGTGCTTCGGTACTCCCCAAAACTGTGCTTTTGAAAGAAGACGATATCGCCGCTGCCAAAGCAGAAGCAGAAAATAAAGCTGCCGATCCGGATACCGCCGTTCACACCGCCGCGCTGCCCCGTCAGACTGCTACGTCTTCTCCGAAGATTTCTTTGACCCCTCCGGGGGCGGCTCCCAAAACCGCTCCGGCTTCACCCCCCGGCGCAACAGTAACATTGAGCAAAGCTGATGTGAAAGAAGCAACTGCTGCGTCTTCTCCGAAGATTTCTTTGACCCCTCCGGGGGCGGCTCCCAAAACCGCTCCGGGGGCGGCTGCTCCCAAAGCAGAAGTCAGCGATCAGACTGCCGCGGTTCCCAAACCTGTAACTTCTGTTTCCGCTTCACCACTTGCTTCCGCTCAAGGCGACAGCGATGATCAGACGGTGAAAATGAAACGCCCGCCGCGGCTTGTTCCGTCGCCGCGGCCTGCAGGAACAACGAATCTGCGGCCTCCTACAGTTGGTGCTGTGCCTAAAAATGACAGTAATTCCGGTGATGAAGATATCAAAGCAACAGTGAAACTTCCTGCCCGTCCCGGAACTCCCGGTACTGGTATGCCGCCCAAACCAGTAACACCGGCGGTCCCCAAACCGTCCACCATGACTGCTGCTGTAAAACCGGTCGAAGCTGCGGCAGCGGCACCTGTTGTGCCACAGCCGGAAGCACCCAAAGCAGAAGCACCCAAGGCAGAAGCCCCCAAGGCAGAAGCTCCCAAAACTGCTGCAAATGATGATCTCGACATCGCTCTGGCTCCGAGCAAACGGGCCAAAGCCGATGCCGGTGAGTCGGAAGGCGCGCAGAATCAGAAAGCCAAGGCTCCAAAGGATAAGAGTGCTGTCGTCAAAAGAAAGCGCAACGGTGAAGATGAAGAAAATTCACCTTCAGTTTTCTACCTGATCGTGGCCGTGGCATCTCTGGTGCTGATCGCCGGAGCTGCAACTATTTCTGCGGTTCACTATCTGGACTTTGATCACGGTCTTAAATACTATGACAAAGTGCCGGGATTGCCTATGGCAAAATGAAAAAATACTTTTACTGACGCCGGAAAAACTCCGGCGTTTTTTATAATTACAGGTGATCATTATGGCACAGGTTTCAATAAAAAATCTTACCAAAAGTTATGACGGCAAGGTCAAAGTACTTGACGGAGTCGATCTCGAAATAGCTCAGGGTGAAGTAGTTTTCATGCTCGGAACTTCCGGTTGCGGCAAATCCACTTTGCTCCGTATTCTGGCAGGTCTGATCGCACCGGACAGCGGCACGATATCTTTCGACGGTCAGAATATTCTGACTCTGCCTCCGGAAAAACGCCATGCCGCCATGGTGTTCCAGAATTACGCCCTCTGGCCCAATCTCAATGTTTTTGAAAATGTGGCTTTCGGATTGAGAATGGAAAAATATCCCCGGAAAGAGATCGAAAAACGGGTGATGGAATCTCTTGATCAGGTACAGATGGGAGCTTTTGCTAAAAAATCTGTAACTCAATTGTCCGGAGGACAACAACAGCGGGTGGCTCTTGCCAGAGCGTTGGCAGTAAATCCGGCATTATTGCTGCTCGATGAACCGCTTTCCAACCTCGATGCCAATTTGCGGGACTCCATGCGCCGGGAAATAAAACGGATCTGCACCGAAAGAAAACTTACCGCACTTTATGTTACCCATGACCGCCGTGAAGCCTTGAGCATGGCTGACCGGGTCGGTGTCATGCACAAAGGCAAGATCTCCCAGATCGGTACTCCTGATGAAATATATAATCATCCCCTTGACGGTTTTACAGCAAGATTTCTCGGAGATGTAAACCGTTTGCCGGATGGCGGGATCCGTCCGGAACGGTTGAAAATATCTGATTCCTGCGGCAAACTCCGTGCCAGACTTGTGGAACGCTCATTTTTCGGCGACAGTTGTGAATGGCTTTTTGAAACTGAAAAACAGGAAAAACTGCTGGTGCGTGAACTCGCTCCTCCGGAACGGAAGATCGGCAATGAATATTTTCTCGACTACGATCCGGCATTTCTGATACCTGTACCGGAGTCCGCAGATGAACAATAAAGCTCTGATCCCGGTATTGCTCCTGCTTGCAGCTTTGCTGGCGATCCCTTTCATACTGGCTCCGAAACAGGAAAAACTTCGCGGTGATTCAGTTCCTGCGGAGGAAACTCTGGTCATCATCAGTGCCCACAACAAGGCTTTGCGGGATGAATATGAACAGGCCTTTACCCAATGGTACAAGAAAAAATACAACCGTAATATCCATATCGACTTCCGTAATCCCGGCGGTACAAGCGATATAATGCGCTACATCGCCGACCGTTATGAAACGGAATTCCGCCGCCTTTATGAAGACAATCCACAATGGGGCAAGTGGAACAGTTCCATACGCACATCCTTTGCGGATGAACGGAATTGCCGGACTCCGGAACAGAAAGCCGCGCGTAAGCGTTTTCTCAATTCCGATGTAGGCATAGGTATCGATATTTTTGCCGGAGGAGGAGTCTTCAATCAGGAACAGACTGCGGCCAAAGGTTACGCTGTTGATGCCGGACTTGCACAAAGTCATCCCGAATATTTCAAGCACATACCGCCATTTTTCGGAGGGGACAAACTTTATGATCCTCAAGGCAGGTTTTACGGAGTGGTGCTTTCCACTTTCGGCATACTTTACAACACAGAACGGGTGAAGGCAATGAAAGATCCCCGTCCGCCTGAACGCTGGGCAGATCTGGGCGACAAACGCTTTTTCAATACTCTTTCTGTGGCTGATCCCACAAAATCCGGTTCAGCCAACAAGTGTTATGAGATCATGATACAGCAATGTATGGCTGCATGCAATGATCCGGAAAAAGGCTGGCAGTCCGGCTTGAGTCTGCTGAAAAAAATCTTTGCCAACGCCCGGAGCATCTCAGATTCTGCCAGCAAGGCAGTCCGGGATGTAGCCATAGGTGAAGCCGCTGCCGGAACTGCCATAGATACCTACGGCATCAGCGAAATGCTTTGGAGCAAACATGTTTTCGGTTCTCCCCGCTGTGTTTATGTTACCCCCAGAGGAGGAACTGCAGTATCAGCAGATCCGGTACAAATGCTCCGCGGTGCACCGAACAAAAAAGCCGCCAGAGCTTTTATTGCCTTTCTGCTTTCCAGAGAAGGACAGCTGCTTCACTGTCTGACGCCGGGAACGCCGGGAGGACCGGAACGCAACGGGATCAACCGGCCGCCGATCCGCCGCGATCTTTATACTCCGGAATTGCAGAAGAAATTTTTCCTGCCGGGTTACGATCCATACGCTTCAGGAGCGGATTTTGTCTATCGTCCGCAATGGACAGGCAGATATTATTCATTGCTCCGGGTATTGCTCCGTACCATTGTGCTTGAACCTCATCAGGAACTGAAAGAGGCTTATTCCGCTATAATCAAAGCCGGAGGACCGGAAAAAGTTCCTCAGGCCATGGCAAAGTTCAATGAACTGCCGTTCACCTACCGCGAAGCGGACAAAGCACGGTCTTTGCTCAGGGTGACTCCTGAGCGTTCAGCGGCTCAGGTCAGTGCAACGCTGCGGGAATGGAGCGACCATGCCAGAAGTTGTTACAAAGAGGCGGCCCGCCTTGCCGCTTTGGGAAAATGAGGTGAAATCATGAGATCACAACAAATCTTGCGTTATCTGCTGCTGGCTGCAGTATTGCTGTTTCTGGGAGCATTTCTGGTTTTTCCCATTATCACGGTGATCGGAACCGGATGCGATCTGCAATTGATAAGGGAACTTTTCCGCAACCGGATCTATGTAGAGGGACTTTGGAACAGTTTTGCCATTGCCGTTTGCACTACAGCTATAGTTTTCATCATATCTCTGGGCCTTGCCCTGATCTATGACCGTTTTGATTTTCCCGGAAAAAGTTTATGCAATACTGCGCTGCTGCTGCCCATGGTATTACCGCCTTTTGTAGGAGCATTGGGATTTCAACAGCTGCTGGGATATCATGGTGTCATCAACTCGATACTGGTCAATATGGGGTTGAACCCGGTGGATTTTCTGGGCGGAAGCGGCAAATTCTGGTCGATATGTGTCATTGAAGCACTCCATCTTTTCCCGATCTGCTATCTCAATCTGGTAACCGCTCTGGGGAATATCGACCCGGCCATGACAGAAGCTGCAGCCAATCTCGGAGCTTCGCCGTGGCAGCGTTTTTTCAGGATCAGACTGCCGCTGATGCGTTCCGGTATCCTTGCCGGATGTTCCATCACATTGATCTGGAGCTTTACAGAACTCGGAACTCCGCTGATGTTCGGTTTCACACGAACAACTGCAGTACAGATTTTCAACGGTCTTACTGAACTTGAAAGTAATCCGATACCTTACGCTCTGGTAGTGATAATGCTGGTCTTTTCGGCTCTGCTGTATCTCATTGCCAAGGCCGCATTGAAAAGTTCTCCGGCAGGTTCCGGAGCCAAGGGTATGGTTAATTCCGGCGCGGTCATGCTGAAATCGTGGAAAAAAGTGCTGCCGTTGGGAGCTTTCGGAGCGATCACGCTGATTTCCGCGCTGCCTCATTTAGCTTTGATATGCTGTGCTTTTTCCACCCGCTACAGCGGGACGGTTTTTCCGGAAAATTTCACTCTGGAAAACTTTGATCTGGCACTTTCCAATGTACTGGTACTGCCTTCCATAGCCAACAGTTTGAAATATTCATTTCTGGCTATGATGATCGCCTGTATCACCGGACTGCTGGTCTCTCTGGCATCAGTAAGGTGGCATTTGCGCGGCAGCGGTCTGGCCGATCTGCTGGCCATGCTGCCCCTGGCGGTCCCCGGAGTGGTGGTGGCCTTCGGATTTCTGGGCATGTCGGTAAAATTTACCTGGGCATCGCTGCTGTTTGATCCGGTGAACAATCCGGTATGGCTTTTGAGTATCGCTTATGCAGTACGCCGGGTACCTTATGTGGTACGGGCAGTTTCTTCCGGATTGGAACAGACTCCGGAAGAACTGGAAAATGCGGCCCGTAACTTCGGTGCCGGACCGTGGAGAACATTGTGGCGCATCACCATGCCCCTTATTACGGCGAATCTGATCGTAGGCGGACTTTTTGCTTTCAGCTTTTCCATGCTTGAAGTATCGGATTCGCTGATCCTTGCACAGAAACAGGAGTTTTTCCCCATTACCAGAGCCTTGTATGAATTGGCCCAGATATTGGGCTACGGTATCGGTGCCGCCAGCGCATTCGGCGTATGGGCAATGTTCTTTCTGGGTTTGACTCTCTGTGCCGGAGCATTGCTGCTGGGCCGCAAGATCGGAGCAGTTTTCAAATTTTGAAACGACATTCCGTCAACTGCCCCGGATAAAAAACTGTTTTTTTCATAAATTAAGTATTGTAAAATCATAAACATGTGCTAAATTACATAGAACTAAGGGGGGAGAGGTAGTTTCTGCCGTATTCCACCCCGGCACAATATAAACTAAACTCAGGAGTTTTGAAAATGGCAGAAAGCGTTTCAACCAAGATCGAAAGTAAAAAAGCAGACTACAAAGGCAAAAAATTGCGTGTTGCCATTATCGGCTGCGGTGGTATCGCTCAAACCCACATGAAGGCGTATCAGAGTATTCCGGAAGTGGAGATCGTCGCCGGCGTCGATATCAAAAAAGACCGCCTTGAACTGATGAATAAAGAATGGGGCATCCCCAAAAAGGCTCTCTTTACTGATTGGAACAAGATGCTCAAAGAGATCAAGCCTGATGCTGTCGATGTCTGCACCCCCAACGGTGTCCATTGTGCTCCCGTAGTCGATGCCTGTAACGCAGGATGTCATGCCATGGTGGAAAAACCTATGGCAATGTCCCCCAAAGAATGTGAACAGATGATCGCCGCCGCCAAAAAGAACAAAGTCAAACTTTCTGTCGGATTCCAGCAGCGTTACCGCACCAATACTCAGGCTTTGATCCAGGCCCGTAATGAAGGCCGTTTCGGAGATATCCTTTTTGTCAAATGTCAGGCTCTCCGCCGCCGCGGCATCCCCAACTGGGGTGTTTTCGGTCAGAAGGAACTGCAGGGCGGCGGCCCCATGATCGATATCGGCGTGCATATCCTTGAATGTGCCTGGGAATTCATGGGTTCACCCAAACCCGTTGCCGCCAGCGGAAACTGCTGGACATACCTCGGCAACAAGCCCAGCAACATCCGCAACGCATGGCCCAACTGGGATTATAAGACCTATACTGTAGAAGACCTTGCCATCGGTCAGATCCGTTTTGAAAACGGTGCCATTCTGCAGATCGAATCCAGTTTCGCCGCACATATTCCCAAAAACGACATCTTCAACTTCACCGCCATGGGAACCAAAGGCGGATGTTCATGGGAAGATGTCGCCATCTATACCGACGAACACGATATGATGATGAACATGACTCCTTCTTACATGCCCGATGACGGCTGGCTTGGCATGTTCACCAAAAAACTTGACAACTGGGTCAAAGGGTGCCTTAACGGTACTGAACTGGATGCTTCCGGTGAAGACGGCCTGGGCGTACAGAAAATGCTGGATGCCATCTATCGTTCCGCCGAAGCCGGAAAAGAAGTTACGATCAAGTAAAATATAAGGTAAAACAATCAAATGAAAATCGGTGTTATTGTTGAATCATTTTGCGAAGATCTGCATACCGCGCTGAAATCTGCTGCCTCCATGGGGATCCAGGGCGTTCAGATCTATGCCTGTCATCACTCCCATAAATCTCTGATCGAAATGAGTTCCGCTGAGCGGGCCGATCTGCTCAAATATATCAAAGACCTCGGTCTGGTGGTTTCTTCGATCTGCGGTGATCTCGGAGGTCATGGTTTTCAGGATAAAGAAGGCAATCCCCAGCGTATTGAACTGAGCAAGCAGATCATTGATGCCTGCTGCGAAATGGAAACTGCTGTCATGACTACACATGTGGGTGTAGTCCCCACCAGAGATGAATCTCCTGTTTATCAGGAAATGGTCCGCGTGGCCAAGATCGTTGGCGAATACGCTGTCGCCAATGGCGTGACCCTTGCCATTGAAACCGGTCCGGAACCGGCAGTCCGTCTGCGCCATTATCTTGAAGATATCGGTCTGAAAGGCATCGGTGTCAACTTCGATCCCGCCAATCTGGCCATGGTCGTCCGTGATGATGCGGAAACTGCTGCTGCTACTCTTGCCCCCTGGATCGTCCACACCCATGCCAAGGCCGGCAGAAACTTGCGTCCCTGCAATCCGGCAGATGAGTACGGTTCTCTTGAATTGGCCGATCTGACACCTGCAGACCAGCGCAAAGATCTCGGTCCGGCCTTTCTGGAAGTTCCGCTGGGTCAGGGCGATGTGAACTGGGACGGTTATTTCCGCACCCTCAACAAGATCGGCTATGACGGATTCCTTACCATCGAGCGTGAAGTCGGCGACACTCCCAAAGCTGATATCCAGCTGGCTGTCGATTTCCTCAAGGCCCGTATCGGCTGAAAATGACCTGTTCGAACTCCGGCATCTGCCGGAGTTTTTTTAATGGAGACAAGATTTATGAAAGATTTCCGTTTGGGTGTCGTCGGACTCGGACATCGGGGACGGGCGATGTTCGCTGAAGCATGCAAGTGTCTTTTCGGTATCAAAGGAGTTGCCGCATGCGATATAAACCCCGCATTGTGGTACGACGATATATTGCGGGATAATGCCGTCCATCCCTCAATGGCTTCCCGGATGCCGGATGTGCAGTTTTATGAAGACTACGACGAGATGCTGGAAAAGGCCGATCTTGATATCGTCATGATCGAAACTCCGGCCACCTGTCATGCCGAGTTCTGCATCAAAGCCCTTGACCGTGGTATACATGTTTTTTCAGATATACCGTCGGTGCGGGATCTGGTTGAAGCACGGGATCTCTGGGAGGCTCATCTGCGTTCCAAGGCCAAACTTATGACCGGAGCCACCACTATGGGGTGGGGATTCTGCCTTTCTCTGCAGGATCTTTACCGCAATGGTCTGCTGGGTAAACCTTATGCTCTGGAAGCTGAATATATCCACGACTGCCGCAGTTTGTGGGAGGAAACTCCATGGCGCAAACCCACCGAAAAATTCGGTTCCGTCCCCTGCTCCTACTCCACTCACTCGCTGGGCCCGATGCTGGCGGTGATGGAAGAAGATCTGAGCGAAGTGGTATGTATTTCCTCCGGAAGTCATGTTACCGAATTCCCTCATGCCAACGATTACACCTGTGCGCTTTTTCAGACCCCTTCAAAGGTAACTGTGCGGATGACATGTTCCTTTATCAACAACTGCAAATCCGGTCTGCACAGTTTCCGGGTGTTCGGAACTGAAGGCTGCTTTGAACACCTTGCACACCGGGGCGAAAAACAGCCCATGCGTACCACTTTCAGCAGCAATAAACTGGTCGGAACCGATGCTCCGGTGGAACTGCCGGTAGGTTTTTCACCTTATACCGATGCTGTCAAGCAGCAGTATAAATCCAAAGGGACTTTCGGGCACGGCGGTGCCGATTCCTATTTGT
This sequence comes from Lentisphaeria bacterium, assembly GCA_017504125.1. GTDB lineage: Bacteria > Verrucomicrobiota > Lentisphaeria > Victivallales > Victivallaceae > UBA1784. Next base: position 3,933 of record JAFVRT010000123.1, on the reverse strand, counting down.
GGATGCGCTTTCTTGAAGCTCTGCAGAGGGGTGATGAAGTCATGCCGTTATCGCTCCGTGACGGCCTGCGTATGACTCTGCCCGGTATTTACGCCGTGGAATCGGTGATCCGGGACGGTGCAAAGGTCGCGATCCACTACCCGTGGCAGAAAGAGGAGTTCCAAAAGGATATCGAAACTCTCTCTCCCCGCTGCACCGGATGTTAAACATTCAAACACAAAAAAATTCCGTTCCCGGATCTGTTCAGGAACGGAATTTTTTTTGTGTATGTTACTTGGAAAGCAAAGATGCGCTGGCTTCATCAAGGAAGGTGGTACAGCAGGGGTGCTTCTGCAGAATGGAGCAGGGGCAGGTGTTGGTAACAGGGCCTTCGAGCATGCCCTTGATCGCCTGAGCTTTGCGTTCATCGGGAACTACATTGACGATGACTTTGCTCTTGAAGATCTGAGGAACACTCATGCTGAAAGCGTGGGTGGGAACCGCATCAAAGGTGGGGAACCAGCCTTCGCCCAGCTGCTGACGGCGGCAGGCATCATCCAGTTTTACCACGAGGAATGCTTCATCGGTATCAAAGTCCGCCGGGGGATCGTTGAAGGCGATATGGCCGTTTTCACCGACACCGATGAAAGCGATGTCGATGGGGTGATCCGCCATGATCTTTTTCATTTCGGCGCAGAATGCAGCGGGATCCCCGGTGTCACCGTTGACAAAGAAAACTTCAGCCAGTTTGCAGGGCAGTTTGTCGATGAAGTTTTCACGCAGGTTGAGCCGGAATCCGGCTTTGTGTCCGGCAGGCAGACCGATATATTCATCCAAATGGAACAAGGTGACTCTGGACCAGTCGATACCCGGTTCCTTCACCAGAAAGCTCATCATTTCAAACTGACTCGGCGCAGTTGCGGCGATCATGTTGGCAGCACCTTTTTCTGCCAGAACTTTGCGAAGTACTTCGGCACCGTATGCGGCGGCAGCCTTACTCATTTCGGTTTTGTTTTTGAGGATCTTGACATCCATTTTTTTCACCTTTGTATTATAATTTATCAGAAATGGTTCCACACCGATGTAAATATACATCGAAAAAGTTTTTTTGCAAGTAAATGCACCGGAAAAGTCTGTTTTTTACAACCCGCGGTCTTGCTATTGACAAAAAAAAGGTGTATATTATCAGCTGCTGTATGTGATCAGGATAAAAATTTTTGATTCAGGGATAAAAATACAATGGAAAAAAATATGCTTTTTCTGACTCCGGATCAGGAGTGCAAAAAACAGTTTACAGAAATGATGGATTCTGTACTTCAGGCAGTAACCGATGCCATGGACCATGGCAAGGCCTACGCCGGAATGGCTCCTTTTGAACTCCGGGAAACTTTGCGTACAGATGATCTGCTGCCGGCCGAAGGCGTGGGGTTTGAAGCTGTTCTTGCAGAGATGAAAAAAAATATACTTCCCAATCTTGTGCGTCCCATGTCCACCGATTACATGGCACATCTGCATTGTGCCTCTCTGGTGGAATCAATTGCTGCAGAACTGGTGATAGCGGCCTTCAATCAGTCTATGGATTCCTGGGATCAGGCCCCGGCAGCAACAGAGATAGAAGTGGAAGTTATCCGCAATCTCTGCCGCATTTACGGTTACGGTGAAAACAGCGACGGCGTGTTCACTTCCGGCGGTTCCCAGTCCAATCTTTCCGGGCTGCTGCTGGCGCGGGATTGGTTCTGCAATGAAAAATTAAATTACGATATCAAAAAGTACGGTTTGCCGGCAGAATTCCCCAAATTCCGTCTTTACGCGTCGGAGATCTCTCACTTTTCCATGGAAAAAAGCACCCACCTTATGGGTATGGGTTACAATGCAGTTGCCAAAGTTCCTGTTGATGACAGGATGAAAATGGATATTTCCGTCCTCAAAAAGATGCTGAAAGCAGATGTCGAAGCAGGATTGATCCCCTTCTGTGTCTGCGCTACTGTCGGAACGACAGACTTCGGCAGTATCGATCCTTTGAAGGAACTCCGGGCGGTATGTGATGAATACGGTATGTGGCTCCATGCCGATGCCGCTTACGGCAGCGGAGTCGTGCTGTCAGAGCGTTACGCTGACCGCGTGTCCGGATTGTCGGAGTGCGACTCTATCACAGTCGATTTCCACAAGATGTTCATGCTGCCCATCAGCTGCAGTGCTTCATTGATCCGGGATAAAAAATATTTCGATGCTCTGACGCTCCACGCCGACTATTTGAACCGTGAAGAAGATGAAGAAGAAGGCTACATAAATCTGGTCAATAAGTCCATGCAGACCACCCGCCGTTTCGATGCCCTCAAGGTGTGGATCTCGTTCCGCATGCGGGGACGGAAAGGTTGGTCGGAGCTTATCACAGGTTCTGTGGATAATGCGGCATACTTCTACAAACAGCTGAAAAAACTTTCATGCGTTGAAGTCATGGTGGAACCGGAAATCAGTTCCGTAGTGTTCCGTGTGCTGCCTGATGCCGGAAGCGGTGAAGATGCCGATACAATGAATAAACGGATCCGCCGCCACCTGATGCACAAATGCGGAACTGTTATCGGACAGACCGTTTGCCGGGGGAATGTATGTTTGAAATTCACCTTGCTGAATCCGCTTATCACTCCCGCCAAGCTGGATGAACTTATTGCGCTGATAGTTTCTCTGCGCTGAATATGCTCCGGTAAATCAAAGGGCTGCAGCTTACCCTTTCCGTGTTTTGCAGCAGCCCCTTGAGGAGATCCGGAACAGTCCTCGTTTTTTGAACCGGAAGCATAAAAATTTCGCTTCCGGTTCTTTTTTTCAATTCACCTTGATTTTTTTGGGGACAGCATTTTCCACTTTGGGCAGGTTGAGAGTTACCACGCCGTCTTTGGCACTTGCGGAGATCTTGTCCACATCGACCGCATCAGAGATATAAAAGGACCGCTTGAACATCACCGGGACACCCCGGCGGCAGAGGGAACTTTTTCCTTCGATTTTAAGCATGCCGTTTCCGGCTTCGATATCGATATCGCTGCTTTTCACCCCCGGCATTTCAAATGAAATGATGACTCCGGTCGCGGTATCTTCCACATCGGCGGCAGGGCGGAGCGTGGTGAACTCCGGAGCATTTTCTTTGGAGATCTCATTTTTCATACTGTTTTTTCCTTTCATTTGCCGCATGAAACTTTGATGGTACGGCTTTTGGTACTTTTTTTGTTTTCGCGTGGTATCGTGATATGAAGGACACCATGTTCATATACGGCCTTTGCTTCACCGCCGATCACTTTTACCGGCAGGTGGAGTGATTCTTCAAAACTCATGCACGGCCGCTCTTTGAAAGTGTAATGGCGGTTTTCTCCGGCATGTTTTTCTTCGCAGCAGCAGCTGGTTTTGATGCTGATAAGATTTCCGGTGATCTCCACATCGAAGTCTTCCGGTTTGTGTCCGGGACATGCCAGCTGCAGCGAAACTTCTTTTTCTCCCACTTTGAGATCGTGTACAGGTCCCCAATTATGGTGCTGATGCAGCATATCATTGTGCAGCGGTCCGAAGATGTTCCGGATAAACTCATCCACACCGGGGAAGGTGCGTTCCAGTTCCATGGGTAATTCATTGTCCCTTCTGGCGAGCAAGTTCATAATGTTATTTCTCCTCTTTTTTTCCGGCTGATTCCGGTCTCCGGGATTCAAGATAAGATATTATCACTTAAAATCAAGATAAGTTTTGTGAAAAAACAGAGGTGAAAACTTGCAATTTATGCCAAATGGTGATATTTTACAATAAGTCTATTGACTTCAGGAGCTTTTTTAATAAAAATCTGATAAATTTGGAGTGTATCAAGATGTCAAAAATTCGTACAGTTCTCGGTTTTGATATGGAAACCGATATCGGCAGTTGGACAAGTTTCTATGACGGATTCCGTATCGGGACTCCCCGGATCCTTGAGAT
>JAFVRT010000122.1 GCA_017504125.1 Lentisphaeria bacterium | reverse complement strand
CTCTTCTCACAGCTCTTGTCCAATCATAAATACGGAAATCGATTCCGGTGATCCCTACATTGTCTGATGCAAATTTTTCCACCCACAAAGCCAGATCACACCTGATGTCATCAAGCTGCTGCCGTGTATAATTGTTTTTACGGTAAAGCTCCACCATTTCCGGCCACGACGCGACCGCCATCACAAACAGGAAACGGCGGAATTCTCCGTTGGGAAACAGCTCCGTTACGGCATTGCAGTCAAGGCGTTCCGTATTATAAAAACGATCAAACACGGCCGGATCAAGAGATTCAAAAAAACTTTTTGTATCTTCGATATATTCTTTTTTTATCTGCTGAGCCTCGGCATATTCGACAAATTGACTCCAATTTATCATATTTCACTTTCCCGCTTCAAGTCCGACTTCTTCCAAATGGAACCGGAAATTACTTTTTCTCAATTCACCGCGCAGGTTTTCTATCTCAAGTTCTTTCGGGTCACATTTTTTATCTATGGAAAGTGCTGCCGCAACTCCGGCGATCTCACCGGTCATGGCTGCAGAAGGAATCACGCGGAACGCTTCCCAGGCATCCCCGATCGCGCCCATACATCTGCCTGCAACCAGCATACCATTTGTTTTTTCCGGCAGCAAAGTACCGTAGGGGGTTTCCCACACCCAACCGCTTCTGCGCCAGTCGCCATAAAGTCCCACAGAAGTATCGAGATGCTGATTCTGCTGCCCGCTTTCAAGCATGGTAACACATTTGGCAGCAGCGATCTTGCGGAACTGAGGCATTGCCGGCAGATGCACGGGGAAAAATTTCCGCCGCTGTTCCGGATCGTCTTTGTAGAGTTTTTCATAACGATTCCGGATAAGCTCCCATGCGGTACGGGAAAACCATGTGGCACACTCCCCGGTTTCCGGATTCTCAGCTTTGGGCTGAGCTTCAATTGGAAGGATCGGTTCAATATGCAGATCATCTATTATGTGATAACGCGTTGCTCCCGGAGCATTTTCGATCCACCACGGAGAAACGAAGTTCACTCCTGTTTCATATTCTCCCCCTGCCCTGCGGAGCAGAGAAGCATCACCTGTAGTATCGATAAAACGGCACCCGGCGATCTTGAACATACCGGATGCATTGGCAACAGTAATACTTTTTACTGCATCGCTGCAGTCTTTTTCTGCATCAACGACCATAGTTTCGAGAAACAATTCAACTCCGGCTTCTTTCAATATTTTATCAAGCTCCAGAGTAAATCCGGCCGGGTTGAAATAGGTGGCCAGACGGCTGGGGTAAGCCTTTCCGCCAACCGGTCCACCCCATTCTTCGGGCAGGTCATAAGGTCCGTAATTTTTACTGCGGCGCAGCAGTTCTTCTGAAATACCGAAAGTAACCTGAGTGCCTTTACCGTCGCACAAAGGAAGATAGACAAAAATAAGCCCGCTGGTAGCAAGTCCACCGATAATAGTCTGCTTTTCTATCAACGCAGTTTTCATTCCCCTTCGCGCAGCGGCGACGGCAGCCGCAATACCGGCGACTCCGGCTCCGGCTACTACAACATCATATTTCAATTCAGGATTCATAACAGTTTTACTCCTTATGATATGTTTTTAATATAGCATCGGAAAAAATAAGTTTCAAGCCTCAACGATTTATATTCCATAAAAAAACGCAGCACCATTACGGTACTGCGTTTGAAGCAGAATTCTTTCATTCAACTTCTTCGATGCTGATATCATCCACCCAGACGGTCCCGGTACATCCCATCATTCTGAGATGCACATAGGAATTTTTGGCTTTATCGACCTTGGCTGAAGTTTTGTGCAGAAAACTCATGTAAGTCCAATCCATGGTTCCGGTAAGCCATCTGCCTTTGGGGAACCATCGGTTGGCATCGTCCCAGATATTGAGGCAGACACCGGAAGCACTATTTCTCATCTTGACCACATTCTGCATTTTTATCTTGAAACTGACCCGGTATGTGGTATTGGGTTTAAGTTTTCCGGTAATGTACTGACCGATACTGCGTCCTTTGATACTGGTGCTTACCAGCTTCATGGAACAGGGGGCACTGAAATACTCCTTATTGTCCAATGCGGCATAGTCATCAGCTTTCAACTTGCTGGAGTACCAGCTGCGGGCTTTTTTATCCCTGGGATCGTTCCAGAAACGGGAATCTTTTCTACTCTGCCTGACGATGTCAAATCCGGGATCGTTAACGATTTCTTTTTTACAGGGAACCAGCATTCCGAAGTTTTCCAGATCATGGAATCCCTTTGCGTAACGGCTCCACTTGTAGTGGATATGGTTCTTGCCTTGTGATGCCAGTATCCGGCTGCGTCCGAAGTTGACCGGGAAACCGGTCTTCTTCAATCCGGGCAGAGATTTCAGCGGAATGGAAACTGCCACTTTGAACCCGCCCTTGACGGGAGCGATATTCACCTTTGCACCGGAACTCCATGACTTATCTGCTTTTGCAGACTGTCCGGCCTTGAACCACTTATAATCTGTTATACATCCTTTGGAATTGATAATAAGCTGATAATAGGTCTTTTTATCTCCGGAGGGGTTGAGGAAGATCTCTACAGAATCATCACGCCACATTCCTTTGTCATCATGCTTACGCTCTACGGCAACATTCTGCCCGGCAAGCGGTTCTTCACAGACAAAAGTGAAGTCAAGTGTTTTGTCATTCATCCTGGCAGACACAGCAGTGTCCACCATGATCGAATTATCCTTCTTTCTGGTAACAAGGGGGATCAAATGGATCGGAGTACCGTCAAGGCGCATCTGCACTCCTTTGACAGCACTGGTGCGGGCAAGATAATCTCTGGCGGCCTGAGCAAGATTGTCGAGATATTCCCGGCGGAACAAGGCAATTCTTTTTGCTTCAAGCGATCCCTTTTCGACCATGGCGGCAGCTTTGTTGAAGTCCGCAGTGATTTCAGCGATGACTTTGGGGGAATAGACCTTGTGCCACAGATCATGGTCAGAAGGTATTGCCACGACAGGACCCAGAGGAGTATCTTCGGTACGGCCGTAAATCTGTTTGAGCCAGATATGTTCAAAGCGGTCAAAGACCTTTTTCATAACCGGATATGCCTTGCCGAACATCAGTTTGTGATGTTCATCGATCATGGCATTATAATCGGCTTTATTGTTCCATGTCACCTTGGAGAAAATGTAGAAGTTCAGATAGAAGTAGAGGAATCT
>JAFVRT010000121.1 GCA_017504125.1 Lentisphaeria bacterium | reverse complement strand
TTTTACTTTTTTCTCCATTCGTAGTCCTTGTATTCGTTGCAGAAAATAGAGACGTTGTTTATGCTGTCGGAAACGTCAACGGTCGTTGTTTTTTCTGTCTTACCGTTCATTTCGTTTTTATATACTCCATCCCATTGTCCCGGAGAAGCAAATTCCATATTGTAAAAATTGCAGTTGGCAAAAGAACTGGGACTCCGGGCCAATACTTTTTATGCTGATTCCGAAATAGAATTTGCTTCCCTCTACGAGATGAATGTTCCCGGCATTATGACCAATGCCCCGCGCCGTCTGGTCGAGTGGCTGAAACTTCAAAAATAAGAAAGGGCTTTTTATGAAACGCATAGTCTTTCCTGAAAATTGGCAGACTGACCAGTGGTATGGCTTTACCCGTCATCATCTTGAATTTGAAGGCTGCAAAGCCTGGATCGTCGAACCGGATTATCCCGCCGGAGACGGCCGCTGGAGCTGGTGTACGGTCTGGCCCGAAGCCTTTGTCAAACGCGTTGGTATAGTGGATCTGCTCAATCACGGATTTTATCATGTGCATATCGATGCCTTTGCTTTCCGGGCCAGCCCGGAAGGTGTCAGGATCATGAGCAAATTTCAAGATTTTCTCGTCAGTATGGGACTTTCTCCCAAAGCAAATCTTATCGGCATGAGCTGGGGAGGATATTTCTCACTCCGTTATGCGGAAGAAAATCCCAACCGCATTGCCGCTATCTATCTTGATGCCCCTTTATGCAATGCTGCCGATCCCGAAGACAAAGTCGGAGACCGCAATCAGGCTATCAGCGACAATTACAAACTTACTACCGAAGAACTGAAAAGCTCCAAACTCAATCCAATCAATAATGTGGCTCCCATCGTTGAAGCCCGGATCCCCCTCATGGCGGCGGTGGGTGAAGATGATATCGTAGTGAATATCGACAGCAACTTCAATATCCTCGAAAAGCGTATCATCGAACTCGGCGGAACTATCAAAACGATCCGCCGCGGCGCATGGGGACATCACCCTCACGGTTTGGATGATACTGAACAGCTGCTGAAGTTCCATTGTTCCGCTCTGGAACAGTAAAAAAACAGTTCCATAAAGAAAATGCCGTTTCTCCGGAAGTTCGGGAAATGGCGTTTTTTATTGTGCTGATTCTGCAATCAGAACTTCAGTACTCCGATGCAGTTGAAAAAGGCCAGAAGCACCAGTACCGGACAAATCCAGCGCAGAGCGAATCCCCAGAGTATACCCGGAGTGAAGATGTAACGGCGGTCTTTGCCTCCGTCTTTAGCCTTGAATCCTGCGATCAGCAGCCAGATATTGTTATCAAGTGCCCCGGTATCTCCTTCACGCAATTCTTTCAGAGCATTGCGGCTGCCCCAGATCCAGCCGACATAGATCGTAGTGGCCAATCCCAGCATGGGCAGGATCCAGTTGCAGCAGAAACTGTCCAGCGTGTCAAAAAACGATCCCGGAGCTTTACCGTACCAGATCTTTTGGATGACTTTGCCAAATTCAGGAAGGTTTGTCCAATCTGCCATGCTCAAAGCACAGATAACTCCGATAACGGAACAGAGCAATACTATTATGACAACAGCGGCTTTGCGGTTGAATTTCAGTTCTCCCACCAGAATACTTGCCGGCGGTTCGATCAGACTTATGGCACTGGTGAGTGCCGCAATGAAAAGCATCAGAAAGAAAAGCACATTCCAGATCACGCCCATGCCGCCGGGGATCATGTTGAAAGCAGCCGGAAGAACTTTGAAGGTCAGATCAGGGCCGCCGCTGGGAGCAAAGCCCATGGCAAAGACTGCCGGGAATATGGCAATACCGGCCATGACTGCCGCAAGAGTATCAAGTCCGATCACCCCCAAAGTAGCTTTGGTGATATTGCTTTGCGGATTGAGATAACTGCCGTAGGTCAGCATAATGCCCATACCCAGACTCAAAGTGAAAAAAGCCTGTCCCACAGCTGCGATGACCCCGCCTGCGGTAAGTTTGGAAAAATCCGGTTCAAGGAAAAAGCGCAATCCTTTTGCTGCTCCCGGCAGAGTCAGGCCGCGGACGATCAGCACACACATCAAAACAAAGAGCAGCGGCATGAGCATCTTGCTCCATCTTTCGATACCGTCCCGTACTCCGGCAAGGGAGATCCCCAGACACGCGGCCATAAAGCCCAGCTGAGCGATTATCACAGCCCATTTCCAGCCGCCGGAGGCATAAAGAATGGGGCGCATGACATTTTCTGCTCCCTGGATCGTAGTAAAATCGTTCAACCCGCGGATGGAGTCTACGATATAAAGCAATGTCCAGCCGCCGATGACTCCGTAGTATGAAAGCAGGATTATGGGAACGATCCCGCAGAAAAAGCCGACTGTTTTCCACCCCAGCAGCAGAAACATTGCTCCGATAACAGCCACGATGACTGCTCCGGAAGGATTACCCGTAACGAGCATAACGATCGCTCCGAGAAGCAGCAGCGAAGCGGAAAGATTGGTGAAAACACCTTTTTTCGGAGTCATAAGCGAAAAGGCGCGCACCGGATTTGCTCCGGCGGCACGGCCCAGAGAGATTTCAGCCATCATCAATGGAACTCCGATCAGGATGACGACAAGGATATACAGCAGCACAAAAGCTCCGCCGCCGTTCATTCCGGTCATGTAGGGAAAACGCCAGATGTTGCCCAGGCCGATGGATGAACCGGCCGCTGCAAGCAAAAATCCCAGTTGCCCCGACCAATTATTATTATTTTTTTCACCTTCCATAGATCGCTGCTCCTTTTGCCAGTAGATTTGTTGAAAAATACATCCTTATAATATAGCATAAAAAATGTATTTTTTCAATCATCTTCCTGCGGAGGATCATTTTTTCCGGGGAGCTTTGGCGGCCTTTTTGACCGGGACTCCCGGCAGGATCCCTTTGCGCTGCAGGGCCGGGATATCCCACCGGAAAGGTTCTATAGCCTGTGCCAGTCCGGAGGGAGCAAGAGCTTTACGGGAACTTTGTCCGCACAGCATGACTTCCGGCCAGCCGGGGAGCGGCTTTCTGCCGTCTCTGCTGTCAAACCAGGAGTTGTAAAGACGGCGGTATTTCTCAACTTCATAAACGACTTTGCCGAAACCCGCCCGGTCGCTTGAAAGACGGTATGCCCGGTGCATATGGATTATAGCCGCAAGGTTTTTGGAATAGTTGAATTCATTGCGTACCATAAAGATCCGCTGTTTCACCCTGCGGGACACGCTTTTTTTCTCTGCGCCGGAAAGAAAGCGTTCCAATCGGGAAACTGTTTCCGGTGTGAATATTGCCGCAAGGCGTTCCGGATCGGTCGCAAGACTCTTTTTACCGCGATGTCGGCGGCAATCTGCCGGGAATTTCTGACAGCGGGAGTAGAGCAAACGGTAAAAGTTGACCATTTCAGAAGCAGACTCCATGAAAACTTTACGGCAGTATTTCTGCAGGGATTCTTTGCTGACACTTTCATTCCTGCACATGATATTGCAAATGGGGCCGGCAAATCCGGAACCGAAGTTTTCTCCTTCCCGGCCTATGCCGCAGAAGACTTTATGGATCTTTTCCGCATCGAAACAGCGGTGACGGAGTTCCCCGGTATGGGAATAACCTTCGGGAATGGAAAGTTGTTCATTTTTCGGAGTGTTCCTGCCGGGGATGCCGGGGAAAAATATTTCTGTTTTCAAAAAACGCTTCATGAAATATGCAGCGGCTCCGGCAGACCCCGCGGGATTACGGAAACATTTGTTTTTCCGTAATGCACCGG
>JAFVRT010000120.1 GCA_017504125.1 Lentisphaeria bacterium | reverse complement strand
TAACGAAATTAATCTTTTGATTAATTTTTTGATTAATCTGCAGATTAATTTTGTGATCGCTTTGGTTTTACTTGTTTATAATCAGTAGTATATGACTTGATGTCGTTGGGTATTTTTTTCTGTATGCCGAATGATTGCAGGGAATTTACAGAACGCAATATGAAAAAGTACAGAATTTAAAGCTGGAGAAAAATAAATTGGCATGTGTATCCGGATTTTTGCTGACCAAAGATCGATGGGAAATTTGAGGATATAACTTGTTTTTTCTGACTTCCGTGGTATATTATCTCACAGAATTTATGAAAATTCAGATTCTTTTCACTTTATACAATGAAGGTCATATTATGAAGGATTTTTGTGTTGCCGGTTTCGGAGAAGTTATGCTGCGCCTCGCGCCGCAAGGTAAAAAACGCTTCGCTCAAGTTATCCCCGGAGAAATCGAAGCAACTTTCGGCGGCGGTGAAGCCAATGTTTGCGCTTCAATCGCTATGCTCGGCGGAAAAAGCCGCTACCTTACTGCATTGCCGGATAATCCCGTGGCCAAAGCATTCGCTGCTCAACTGGCCGGCATGGGGTGCGATGTCAGCTGCATCAAATATGCAAAATGCGGAAGAATGGGAATATATTTCGCCGAACATGGTTCCAATATGCGCGGATCAAATGTTATCTATGATCGCGAAGGATCTACTATTTCAATGCTTGCCCCGGAAGATTATGATTTCGCCGGAATGCTCAACGGAGTAACTCATCTGCATCTTACCGGAATTACCCCATCCCTTACCAGAAATGCTTTCGAAAGTACTCTTGCGCTCGCCAGGAAAGCGGCAGAAATGAATATTTCCCTTTCTGTGGATCTCAATTACCGTAAGAAACTTTGGAATTGGGAACCCGGTACTTCCAAAAATGAACTCGCTAAACGGTGTATGGAGCAAATCGTTCCATTCGCTGATATCATCATCGGTAATGAGGAAGATGCTTCTGATGTCTTCGGCATCAATGCCGAAAATACCGCAATCGATAAAGGTGAACTCAATATTGCCGGTTATGTCGATGTCGCTTCAAAACTTTCAGCAAAATTTCCCAAAGCAAAGTTTGTTGCCATAACTCTGCGCGAAAGTATTTCCGCAGATCACAACAATTGGGGTGGGATGCTTTATGACTGCCGCGCACAAAAAGCCTTTTTTGCGCCGCTGGCTGCCGATGGAACTTATGAGCCATACGAGATCCGCGATATCGTTGACCGTTTCGGCGGTGGAGATTCTTTCTGTGCCGGATTGATCTTTGCACTCAATTCTGATGAATTCAATGAGCCGGCTGATGCGATCCGTTTTGCTGTTGCGGCAAGTGCATTGAAACATACTATCTCTGGTGATTACAACTTTTCATCTTGCAGTGAAGTTGTGAATTTGATGAAGGGATCTGCCTCCGGACGGGTCCAGAGATGAAAGAATAATTTTTAAATCCATGTCCGGAATGACCTGACTGCCATTATGGCTGCCGGACAAGGCTGGATTTTTATGTTCTGATAAAAAAATCTGTTGCAGACTCAATAGCTGCAACAGATTTTTTATTGCTTTGTTCTGTAATTTTATTCCATGAGCTGTTCCAGCTTGTCTGCAAGTTTTTCCACTCTGGACTGCAGTTGATCGAGTTCTGATTCAGAAGGATCAAAGGCTTCGGAATTGAGATGACGGAGTATTTCATTGAGTTTATTGTAGACCGTTCTTATTTCTCCGCAGCTGCAATGGTCGTGTTCGTGATCGTGGTCTTCATCTGCGTAATATTCCAGACGATCTTCGACCAGTTCCATGATCGTGCTGCGCAAAGGAGCTTTGTTTTCATCTCCGGCCCGGTTGTAGTGTTCGGTCATATCCTCGAAACGCTCCTCAAGGATATTGAGGAATATGGCTTCCTGGGCTTCATCGGCATACTTCAGCTGCACATGAGGAAATGCTCTGGCAAAGAAACGGTCGAAATTCATATCTCTGGCTGCACAGTTATCCAGTATGAAACCATCTATTTCATCGGGTGTGATGTCGGTTCCCACTTCTTTGAGCATGGCTCCGAAATCGGAAGTTTCTCCGGCAGAAATGGAAAGACCTTCCGGAAGTATGTTTTCGGCAGCGTCTTGAGTATTTTCCTCTGAAATGTCATATAAACTCAATACCGCATGATCTCCATCGGTACGGATCTCTATACGGTCGGATTCGGACATGAATTCCTCAACCGAGGCCGCCGCGTTTGCGGTTTCAGCTCCGCCGTAATAAAAAGCCCAGCCGATCTGGTCGGGGATTTCCAGATAATCTCTGAAGCGTTCCACCACCTTGGCCATCGCATTCTCGAAATCAAGGATCCATTTGCCGCGGAGAGCTGATGAGCGTTCGGCTGCACTTTGATATTTGATCTCAAATATTCCTTCATCCGGATCGGTCAGCTGGCATATCAAAGCATCGCCTTCTTTGAAACGGAGTTCGCGGAAAAGTTCACGGCAGTCAAAAACTGTCATGGTGACCGGTGAGGTCGGTGAAAGATTGTGTCGCAGCCCGCTGTTGGCCGGAGAATCTGCATCCAGATAATCCAGTATCTGCTCGTGACCGATGAGGACATTGTAATGCAGGGCTTCAGTAAATGGCAGGGTGATTTCCCGCTTGGGGAGTTCTTCATCTTCAAAAACAAATTCTGCATCCGAAGGAAAAATATCCTGATCCAGAAACGGTGTCAGGCGGCCGGCCGGAAAGATCACGCCCTGATCGATTTCCCATTTTTCCGGAGTGATCGCGAAAGAAATGCGGCTGAAATAGTGCATTTTCAATTCACATTCCCAGTTTTCGGTATGGAAATAGTTCACATCACCGTCAATGAGGTGTTCCAGGCGTTTCAGCAGTTCATCATCATTCGGATGCCCCAATTTGCCGCAGATGTCATTGAGTTTGAAAATACCCGGAGCGTTTTCCAATACCCGATCGATCTCGCTTATGGAGATCCGCTTTTTTTCTGTATCGCCGCTCATTTTTTCATCCTTTCATTCCGAATCCGGCAAATGCCGAAAGTTTGGCGGCCAGCAAGGCCTTGAAATCATCTGTTTCCAATGTTTTGAGATAGTCTATGGTCACTGCATCTTTGATGTCGAAATTGCCGCTGCGGATCCTGCGGAGTGAAGCTAATACTCCGCCGCAGCCGAGCTTTGCGCCTATGTCATGGCAGAGGGAACGGACATAAGTGCCTTTGGAACATTCGAGCGTGAATTCGCAATCCGGCAGATTCATCCGTCCTATCTGAATGCTGCTTATGGTTATCGGACGGGCTTCACGCTCGATTTCAACGCCTTTACGGGCAAGTTCATAGAGTTTTTTACCCCCTACTTTAACTGCAGAAACCATGGGAGGAACCTGCATTTGTTCACCTTCAAAGGTGTGAAGTACGGAAATAAGCTCTCCGGTAGTTACATTTACCTCTTTTTCGGAAACAACGGTTCCTTCAAGGTCATAGGAATCGGTTTCGATCCCCAGACGCAAAGTACATTCGTACACTTTGTCACTTGCCATAAGTTTTTCGCTGTAGCGGGTGTATTCTCCCAATACCAGTACCAGCAGGCCGGTGGCTGCCGGATCAAGTGTGCCGCAATGGCCGACTTTGGGGATGTTGTACCGGTTGCGTAAGAAGTTGACCACATCGAAACTGGTCCAACCAGCAGGTTTGTCGATGGAAAGGATCCCTGAACCGGAAAAAATCGGCAGGTGATGTTTTTTAGGATTGTAACGCATGATGATAAATTCCGCTTATGTGAATTGAGATTAAAATAGTTCCGGTTGTTCTTCTTCTGCAGCTGTGTGGCGGGGGGCGTCAGAAGCAGAGGATTTTACTGTTTCTTCAACAGTAAAGAGTTCCAATTGCTCTCCGGTGGTATTTACCGGTTCCGGAGTCTTTGCTGAATTGAGAAACTCATCAAGTGAAATTATTTTTATACCGAGTTTGCGTGCTTTGGCCAGCTTTGAAGAATTTTCATTCAAATCAGCAGCAACCAGCAGCGCAAGGTCTTTGGTAACGCTGTCAACAGCAATGTGGCCGCGGGATTCCGCCAGGTTTACATAGTAAGAGCGTTTTTCCGGCATCTTGCCGGTGAAACATACTGTTACAGCATTGGCGGAAGTGCTTTTTTCTTCCCGGATCAGAGTAAGGGCATCAAGAAGTTCATCGATCTCCTCTTTGCGCTCGGCAAAGGCTCCGGTAATGGCTTTGGCCCGTTCCGGTCCGATACCGGGGATATTGTTGAATGTATCAAATGAGGCCTGCCGCAAAGAGTTGAAGTCCATTGTCTGCAGCAGTATCTTTGCAATATTGGGACCCACATTGGGGATGTTCAGTGCGGCAAGAAACTGATATTCCGGAAGCGTCCTGACTCTTTGCAGTTCTGTCAGAAGATTGGCGGCGGATTTTTCAGCGAAACCTTCAATTTGCAAAAGATCAGCGGCTTTGAGTTTGAAAAGATCACTCAAATGACGGATATTGCAGACAGTTATCAGTTTTTTCAGAGTACTTTCACCCAGATTTTCCACATCAAGAGATTTTACTGCTGCCGAAAGACGCTGTAAATTGGTTCCCGGACAGGCGGCATTGGTACATACAAGTTCCGGGCCTTTGCGTTCCAGAACAGCATCGCAGGCGGGACAGGTGTTTATCAGCGGGGAACGCCGTTCGGTTCCGGGAGTCGAGGCGACGATGTAAGGGATCACATCACCGGCCCGTTCAACAGTGATATGATCTCCTATATGAAGATCCATATCAATGATGTTCTGGACATTATGCAATGATGCCCGCTTTACGGTCACTCCGGCGAACTCCACCGGTTCCATTATTGCAACCGGGGTGAGGTTGTTTTTGCCGAAACTCCACTCTACATCCAGCAGGAGTGTTTCCCGCCTTACATTGGAGTATTTGTAAGCTATCTCACCTCTTGGGTGGTGGGCCGTATTACCAAGGGATTCCCTGAACCGGATATCTGCAAATTTGATGACTGCACCGTCCATAGGGTAAGGAAGACGGGAGAGTTCGTCGAGGAATGTTTCCCATTTTTCCGGAAGATGATCTAACGGGCAGCTGTAAGAAATGAGTGAATAATCGACAAGGGTGAGTTTCGCTTTTTGAGCGATCATCAAATCTATCTCTTTCAATCCCATTATCCCGGCGACCGCATTGCGGGGATTTTTGTAAAAGCCGCCGTCTTTGCGGCGGATATTGGAGTACAGATTTTTGAAATCATCTTCCCGTATGACGATTTCTCCGCGGGCGGGACGATCGAGTTTTCCGGTATATCCGATGGTTTCAAGTTCAATAAGCGGGAGTTTTTCAGAAACATCTTCGCCGGTTTCCCCATCGCCGCGGGTGGCGAGAGTATGACCGTCGAAATTGGCGGAAATTCCGTCGTATTTGGGTTGGATGAGCAATATTTCATCCGGAGTTCTGGCAAATTTTTTCCCCCAGGTCATGATAGCTTCCAGAGAGTAGGCTTTATCAAGAGAGAGCATCGGAGTACGATGACGCACTTTACCGCCGGAAACTACTGTCGGGGTGTGGATCGCAGTAACAAGGGGATGCTCCGGGGCGCGGCGGCGCAGTTCTTCAAGCAGCAGGTCATAATCGGAGTCGGAGATCTCCGGGGTACCTTTTTCCCAGTAAAGGCGATTGTGATACCTGATTATTTCTGTCAATTCAGACATCGGAATGGAAGAAAGATTTTCCGGTATATTCATCTGATAAACCTCGCCGATTTTTTCATAATTCCCGACCGGGCATGCCGCAGGAACGCAGCACTCTGGAACCGTGGCACATGGCAAGCGCAAGGGCATCGGTGCTGTCGAGCGAGATCTGTTCTATTGCTATGC
>JAFVRT010000119.1 GCA_017504125.1 Lentisphaeria bacterium | reverse complement strand
TCCCTGCCTACGGCTTCAGCATCAGCAGGTGTGAGCGACACCCGTGATCCCATTCCCATACTCACGCCGCCGCGGCGCAGAAATCCCGGCAGGATCAATCCGGTATTTGCCCCCATTTTTTCAATGGTGGTACGCACTGAAGTTTTGGAACCGTTACCGATTTCCATCATGGTTATGACCGCAGCAATACCTATGACGATGCCCAGAGTAGTGAGCAATGCTCTGGTGGGATTGCGCTTCAAAGCCTTGAGTGCAGTAACAACTGTATTCATAAAATTCATGCTTTGAATCCTCCATTGACCACAAGTCCGTCAGAAATGCGGATCACACGCCTGGCGTAATTTGCTATTTCGTCGGAGTGGGTAACAAGAATGATAGTTATGCCTTCTGCATTGAGAGAATCGAACATCTGCATGACTTCGACAGAAGTTTTGGAATCAAGATTTCCGGTGGGTTCGTCGGCAAAGATCAACGGTGGACGATTTACCAGAGCTCTGGCGATGGCCACCCGCTGCTGCTGACCTCCGGAAAGCTGGGACGGATGGTGATGAGCCCGGTCAGTAAGTCCGACCTGTTCCAACGCGGCCATACCGCGGCGGTAACGCTCTTTTGCAGAAAGTCCGCCTGCCGTATAAGCCAGCGGCATTATCACATTCTCAATGGCACTGGTACGGGGGAGCAGATTGAAACTCTGGAAGACAAATCCGATCTTGTGATTGCGGATCATGGCACGCCGGTCACCGGAAGCTCTGCCCAACTCCTCACCCTCAAGCAGATAATCGCCTGAAGTCGGACGGTCAAGACAGCCAAGAATATTCATCAGCGTACTTTTGCCGGAACCGGAAGCTCCCATCAGGGCGACATAATCCCCTTTTTCTATTTCCAGAGTGATCCCTTTGAGTACCGGGACATCCAACTCCTCAAGAAAATAAGTTTTGGTAATATCTTTGAGTTCAATAAGTTTATTCACTTTGATCACCGGGAGCCTGGTTGCTGGCCGCCCTGTGTACGGCCGGGATTGAGATTAGGGCGTTTGCGCTGCGGCGGTTTGGGCAGGAAGGGACTTCCGCCATTGCCGCCGGATTTTTTTATCATTTTCGGGGCAGCTTCTTCGGTTCCGCTGACAACTTCATCCCCTTCCCTGATGTCACCGGACACGATCTCGGCTTCACCGGAACTTATCAAGCCGGTCTTCACCTTTACCGGGATCAGACCTTTGGAGGATTCTTTCCACAATACACGGCCCGTACTGCGGCGCATGGCAAGCAGTTCCGGAAGTTTTTCCCGGAATTCCGGTGCAACCATATGCGGTTCCGGCTGAAAACGCAGAGCAGCATTGGAAACGGTCAATACATTATCCCTGCTTGCCTTGATAAAGCGCACATTGGCAGTCAGATATGGCAGCAGTTTTCCGGAACGGTTATCGGCGGAAATCTCCACAATATAAGTCACCACATTCTGGGACATGGTGGCATTGAGCCGGACTTTGAGCACTTCACCGCGGAACCGTTGTCCGGGGAATGTATCAACGGTGAAAATCACCGGCATTCCCGGTCTTATATCTCCGATATCCGCCTCGTTGACAGAAGCCCAGACCTGCATTTTTTTCAGATCTTTGGCGATAAGAAAGATACTTGAAGCACTCATATTGGAAACCACCGTTTGTCCCACACTTACCCGGCGGTCGATGATGACACCGTCCACGGGCGAAGTTATGACACAGAAATTGAGGTTCCGCTCAGCCTTGAGCAGGGATGCCTCGGCGGCAGCCAGCTGTGCCTTTGCCTGGGCAAGAGATGCTTCTGTCACTCCGATCCGGGCCTTGGCACTTTGAAACCCAGCTTTGGCAGCATCATAATCACTGCTGCTCATGGCTTTTTTGGGAAAAAGTTCTCTGGCGCGTGCCCAGTTGCGTTCTGCAAGGCGCAGATCCGCTTGGGAAACAGCTATATTGGCATTGGCACTTTTGATGGCAGCTTCAGCCTGAAGTTTGGCGGCTTCAGCCTGACGGACTTCGGCTTCGTAAAGCACATCGTCGATCCGGGCCAATACAGTTCCGGCGGTGATTCGGGAACCGTAGTCCACATTTTTCCCGTCGGCATCGATACCGAATTTCATGATCTTGCCGTTGACCTGTGCACCGACATTGATAAGTTCTTCCGGCTCAATGGTCCCGGAAGCACTTATGGTGCTGCGCAAATTATTACGGGAAATTTTTTCCAGCTTGAAAGAAAGAGCAGTTTCTTTGGAGTTGTTTTTCCAGAGTTTCATTCCGCCCCATACCGCGGCAGCGGCAATTATGACCGCGACGACAGCAATCGATATCCGTTTCATGTTTCTCCTGTGTTCTGAATTTATTGGTGTCTTTACAGAATTAACGCAAAAAAATATATTTTTATTGTTGATGTTGTTTTTTATTTATTTCAGGAACTTTCGGCATCACTCCGGGACGAATGGAAATATATCTCACGGGGGACTCCACATCTACTGATTTCAAATTGAGCCTGGCCTGTACAAAATAACGCCGTTCAGTACCGGGATTCACGATCAGATTTCTGATAAAATCCAGCTTTGTGCTGACAAAAACAGCATTACCGGGTCCGAGGGTCAACGGATAACGCCAGACAGGTTTTCTGACCGGTGCCGACACATCAAGCCACATTTCTGGTTCCGGTTTCCTGCTGCCGGGTACCCATATCTGGCACTTGACCTTCAGATTATTGGGATCAAATTTGTACCATTCCGGTATTTTCACACTTTTTTCACCTTCGTTACGCAGCACAAATATCAATTCACCGCTTTTGCCGGCCAGGAATTCCCTGCTGCCGGAACTCAAATCCAGAGAAAGTTTATAGTCTTTCAGCTTGGGATAATTTTTCCGGTCGGTAAATCCGAAACCATACCGTTTGGTATATTCCACTTTACTTTCGACACATCCGCCTGTCAACAGCAGCAACAGCAGCCAAACTCCGCATATTCTCATTTTTCCTTCATTACCTCCTGAAGTTGTTTCATCAATTCAAAACGCTTTTCCGGATCGGCACAATTCCGCAGTTCCGCTGCGACAGCGGCATAACGGCGGCGGCGCGAGATCCGCATGAATTCATTAACCGAATCATCGACTGCTCTGACGGGGTCGGCAAACTCCGGAGTGGAAATCAGCAGCTGCCCCAATTCGGGATCCGGTTCTGCGGCCAGCAATTCATTTATTCCCGGTACAGCATCTTCGATTTTTTCCCCGTTCAATGCAGTACTGAGCAGCAAATTGAGTGCCTTCCATACTACACTTGATTCATCCCCGCTGCCCGGAGGCAGTAATTCCCCGATATTGCGGGCGGTATCTTCTGATGAAATCGCCAGAGCAAAAAGAGTCAGCAGAGCTGACCGTTCCGGGGAACTCTGAATCGGAACCGGTGTACTTTTTTCCGGCTCCGGCTGACGCATATCAGCAACTCTCCTGGAACGGTTGCGCTGGCGGTTCAACTCCGCGTAAAGCGCATCTTCACTCACATTGAGCAACGCCGCCCCCTCACGGATGTATGATTCAAGTTCGATCTGATTGTTGACCAGAGAGAACAGCGACACCATGAAACCCGCCGCCTGTCCCCTGCCGACAGGAGTACTCATGTCATACAGCCCCGGCAGCATCAAGTTGAACTGTTCAAGCCACGGCACACTTGCATTGACGGCGGCTGCCACAGCTTCTCTGCCGCCGTGGGAATAAAGTTCATCCGGATCTTTTCCTCCCGGAATACGGATCATCCGCATTGAAAGCGACAACGGCAATATGTATTCCGCCGCCCGCAGGAATGCCTTCTGTCCGGCCCCGTCAGAGTCAAAAGCAAGACTCACTTCATCGGCGTAACGCTTGACAAGTTTTGCCTGTTCCGGGGTAAAGGCGGTCCCCAGCGGAGCAACTGCATTGGTAAATCCGGCCCGATGCATGGCGATGGTATCCATCTGACCTTCGCAAAGGATCATTTTACGATCTCTGGAAACCGATTCCCTTGCCTGAGGAAGCGCGTAAAGCAGCATACCTTTTTTGAAAATCGCAGTTTCGGGAGTATTGACATATTTTCTGCCGTCGGCGGGTTTGGGTTCCAGACTTCTGGCACTGAATCCCACCCCGCGGCCATATTCATTTTCGATAGCGAATGTCAATCGTCCGGTAAATCGTTCATAAAATCTGCCGGAGCCTTCTGCCCTGCCGCAGATTCCGGCGGCCACCAGATCTTCCTCTGAAAATCCGAGATGTCTGCCGTAATTCAGACACGCATAACGGTCATCCGGAACAGCTCCGATCTTGAACTTGTCCGCCACAGCCCGGTCGATCCCCCGTCCTTCAAGATACCTTCCGGCCGGCGAGCCAGGGTTATCGCGCAGAAAACGAACAAAAAAGTTGGAAAACTCCTCATTGACCTTGTACAGCCGCTCCCTGAGATCCCGGTTGGCTCTGGAACTTCCCGGATCATAATCGCTGCTTTCCGGCAGGATCACCCCGCAGCGTTGAGCTAATTGACGCACAGCATCCGGAAATGCGATATTGTCGTGATCCATGATAAAACGGAACACATCACCGTCTTTTCCGCACCCGAAACAATGATAACGCTGCCATTTACCGTCAACATGAAACGATGGAGTCTTTTCCTGATGAAAAGGACACAATCCGGTATAAGCGGTGCTTCCCCGGCGTTTCAACTGCACATAATTGCCTATCACTTCGGCAATATCGCAGCGGCTCCGGATCTCCTCGATGATATCCTGATCGAATCCTGCCATAAGTCAGACTGCCGATGTTATTTCAACGCGGCAAGACGCTTGCCGGCCGTGGAAGTGCGTTTGACAGTACGCCGTTTTTCCGGAAATCCCATATAACGGCTGTAGGCAGCTTTGGCTACAGAATGTCTTTGGGGGTCGCAGTGAAAAAAGTACCCTCCGATAGCATAAATAAGCTCAGGATTGTCAGGATTGTCATTGAAAAGTTTTATTAAAGCATGGGCCGTTCCGCGATGATCTCTGCGATAGGCCCGGTCCATACAATTTTCAAATATCAATTCCGGACTGTCAGCATACTCCGGAATGTTGCCAAGAGCCTTGAGATAAGAACTTTTCCTACCGGGCTGCTGCAGATTGCAGAGCAATACCAGTGTATCAGCATGATCACTTTTTATTCTGCTGGCTTTGATGAGCAGATTGATCGCATCGTTCCGCCGCCGGTGATCGGAAGCATAAAGCCTGCCGAGAGTATATACCGCCGCAAAAGATGAACTGTCCACCGCTACTGCTTTATAGGCATTTTCCACAGCTTCATCGTAACGGTCAAGCTGTTCACACACCAAAGCCCGCAAAACCAAAGCATTGACATTGTCCGGAGTTTTTTTCAATGCTTCTTCTGAAGGCCTGTCCGCCTTGCTCCATTCACCGTTGACAGCATATTTGATCGCTTTGTTCAAAGGCTGTTCACTCTGCCGGGAACAACCGCATAAAATAAATACTCCGGCCAATAAAGCCGATACCGTTCTTGCCGAAAACATACCTCAATTACCTCCTGCCACGCTGCCACGCCTGCCACGGCGGGAACTTATCAGCAAACCAATCACATAAACTATTGCTGCCACCAGTACGATCACCGGACCGGAAGGCAGTTCAAACCAGAAACTCAAAAGCAATCCGGAAGATATAAAAAGTGCACTCAGGATCCCGCTCCATAACATCATCGACCAGAGGTGTCTGGTAAAGCATCCTGCGGCAGCGGCCGGCAGAGTAAGCAATGCAATGACCAGTACGATCCCGGCAACATTGATGAGCAGCACCACAGTAAGCGCAGTAAGAGCCAGCAAGATCAGATAAAATACCGGAGTCCGGACTCCGCGCAATACCGCAAATGTCCCGTCAAAACAGGAAGCCAGCAGCGGATTGTAGAATACGATCGCCGGGATCACGACCACCACATCAAGGAGCAGAGTCATCCAGAGATCAGTTTTTGTAACCAGCAGGATATTGCCGAAAAGAAATCCCTGCAGATCCACATATCCCGGAGTTTTATCCAGAAACAGCAGCCCCAGCGACATACCGAGAGCCCAGACCACCGCAATGACTGTATCTTCTCTTTCGCTGGCAGTAAGACTTACGATACCCACCAGCAATGCAGCAGCCAAAGCACCGGCAACAGCTCCAACCGTAGCGGTACACCAACTCCAAAGCAGCACACGCTGCAGAAACAATGCGATACCGACTCCGCCCAACGCGGCATGAGCACCGGCACCGGCAATGCTGGAGATCCGCTTGGTAACTACGAGAGTTCCTATGACTCCCAACGCCGGACTGGCCAGCAGTCCCACAGCCACAGCCAGATGCAGAAAAGACATTTCCGGACGGAAAAGTTCCTTAAAAAGCTCAATCATGAGAACATGTTCCTCCCGAACAGTTGCAGAAACAATGGTGAGTATGTTTTATCATATCCACCTCGTGATGATAAACTGCATTGGCTTCAGCAGCAGTAAAGGCTGCCGCCTGATGAATGGAAACAAAATGGTTCACACAGATCACCATATCAATGCCGCGGCTGACAAATCCGAGATCGTGAGAAACCGTCAGTACAGTCATCCGTTTACGGAGGCACTCCAATGCGCCGTGAAACTGCTCCTCGGCTCCGGGATCTATGTTGGCAGTAGGTTCATCAAGGAGCAGCAGCTCCGGTTCGCCTGCCAGAGCTCTGGCGATAAGCACCCGCTGCCGCTGTCCGCCGGAAAGAGCGGAAAAGGAACGCTTTTCCAAATCCGCGATCCCCATTTCATCAAGAGCTTCAAGAGCTGCAATGCGATCCTTTTTGGAGTATCTGCCCCAGAAACCGGATCTCATGCGCCCCATAAGTGCCACTTCAAGCACCGATACCGGGAAAGCCGCATCAAGTTTGTGATACTGCGGCATATAACCGATCTTCTGCCGTACATTTTCAGGTTTTTCCCCGAAAATACGGAGCGTCCCGGAAGTTGGCACAAGCAAGCCGAGCAGCAATTTCAACAAAGTACTTTTGCCGCCGCCATTCGGTCCCACGATACAGCCGGAACATCCTTTGGGAACTGAAAATGAAACATTTTCCAAATTGAGCGTTCCGGGCTCATAGCCAAAATTCAAACCGGATATTTCGATTATATTTTCCATATATGTCTTTTATTTTCCGCGACTGAAGCCTTTTAACATAGCCTCACAAATCATATTGAAATTTTTTTCCACATCCGCAGCAAGGGGATCAAGCTCCATAACTTCACCTTTTATCGCAGAAGCAAGGGCCCTTGCACTGGCAGGATTGAACTGTTTCTGGACGAATATCACTTTCACGCCTGATGCGGCAGCTTTTTTGATGACAGCCGACATGCGTCCGGGAGTAGCTTCACGGCCTCCGAGTTCAATGGCATGCTGGTGCAGATGATAAAGTTGAGCGAAGTAACCGAAGGCAGGATGATATACAAAAAAACTCCGGCCTTTGTATGGCGCAAACTTTTTCAGCATCGATTCGTGAAGTTTCCGCATTTTCTGTGCAAACTGTTCCGCATTTTTCTGAAATACGGCTTTGTGAACAGGAGCGATACGGCTCAATTCTGCAGCAGCAGCAGAAGCGATCACTCCACAATTCACCGGAGAAAGCCACACATGGGGATCACCGGACTCCGAATCACCGCCGCAGCTGTGGTGATCCAGTCCGCAATGGTGATGATCGTGTTTGCCTGACTCCAGGGGGATACGGCGGATATTTTTTGAAATATCGACCGTACGCACCTTCCCTTTGAGGGCTCTGGTTATGCGCTGCTCGTAAAGCATATTGGTGGTAAAAAAGACCTTGGATTTCACCGCACGGCGGAGTTCCCGCGGACCGGGGGCATGGTCGTGAGGTGAACGGCCTTCCGGCAGCATGGAGTTCACCGTGACCAGATCGCCTCCCACCGCCCTGACGATATAAGCAACAGGTGGAAGGCCCGCGGAAACAGCGATCTTTTCCGCTCCATTCAGCAGAAGGACGGAAAAAAGAAATACCAATGTCCAAAACAAGCGGCTGCGG
Organism: Lentisphaeria bacterium; assembly: GCA_017504125.1. Taxonomy (GTDB): domain Bacteria; phylum Verrucomicrobiota; class Lentisphaeria; order Victivallales; family Victivallaceae; genus UBA1784. The sequence goes on along the minus strand of JAFVRT010000119.1, from coordinate 4,318 downwards.
AACATCACGCTCACTCCCCGATAAGAGAAATGGAAGTTACTGCAACCACCGGATTGCGCCAATTGGCAACCTTGTAAGCAATGCCTTTTACGGCAACTTCTTTGTTGACCATATCTTTCAACTGCACAGGAGCTTCAGCAAAAATAAATCCGAGGCTGTGTCCGTCAACAAGATCGGTAAGAGCAAATGCGGTACAGCTGCCGGCAGGACGGGCAACAGCGACCACCCGGCCCTTTTTTCAAATTTCTTACCGTTTTTCACATCGGCATTCAATTCCAGAAGCTGTTTTTTGCTGGCTGCGGTAAGTTCAAAGGGCTTTTCAGCTTTTTTGACTGCGGCCTTCTTTTCTTTCTTAACAGGAGCGGGAGCGGCCTTTTTTTCCTCCTTCACAGGAGCGGGAGCGGCCTTCTTTTCTTCCTTCACAGGCGCGGGAGCGGCCTTCTTTTCCTCCTTCACAGGCGCGGGAGCGGCCTTCTTTTCCTCCTTCACAGGCGCGGGAGCGGCCTTCTTTTCTTCCTTCACAGGAGCGGGAGCGGCTTTCTTTTCCTCCTTCACAGGCGCGGGAGCGGCTTTCTTTTCCTCCTTCACAGGAGCGGGAGCGGCCTTCTTTTCCTTTTGAGCGATATTTTTGGCGGCAGGAACTTTTGCCGCGTCATAAGTAACATATTCCTTATAAACATATACCCGCATATCAGCCAGAGGAGCCACCTGTACCCATCCGAAACGGTCAGGCACAGAAACAGCTTTCAAAGTTTCGCCTTTCCTGATACGGCCTATCACAGCGGCACTTCCTGCGGGTCTGATCCTCAAATTCATATCTCTGAGGGCCTTGTTGCCATCCAGATAAGCTGCGGCAGCAAATACCGGAGTGATATCGGGAGCCACGACCTCAAGCCATGCTCCGTGAACAGTAACGATCTCAACCTTTTTACCACGGGGCAATTTTACTGCGACAGAAGCCTTGAGTTCAGGAAAAACACGGGCGTTGAGCCAGCTTGCATTGATAATACCTTCGGCTCCTCCGCAGCACACACCGGCGACCATTACTGCGGCAATCCCGGAAAGAATCCAATTTTTTTTCATAAAAAACTCCTTTTGATTTTGACTTGCCTCCGGAGAGACTATATATTAACATATAATAAATCCACACATAATGATAATATAACCCGAAAAGGTCTTTTGTACAAATGAAATTCACATTTTTTTTCAAATCTGTTTTATTTTTTATGCTGCTGCTCACTTACGGCTGTTCCACACCGGAAAAAACTCCGGCCAATCCGGTTTGGTCGATGTGGCATATTCCCAAATCTCCGGTCCCACTGCGGATAAGTTTTACTCCCGACGGCCGGGTCGTGGGTGTCATGGGGATGAACAATTTTTTTGCTCCGGTCAGATACCTGCCCGACGGCGGACTGGAAATCTACTCTTTTGCCATTGCCAAACGGGGCGAAGAACCTGCCTTTGCTCAAAAATTTTTCAACGCGCTCCGCTCTGCCAGATACAGTACGGTACAGGGCAACAAATTGCTGCTCTTTGACCGCAGCCATAAAAAAGTCATGACTCTGGAAAGGCTTATGTGATGACCGATCTGGAACAATTCTGCCGTTATCTTGCCCTTGAACGCAACAGTTCCGACCACACGATCGCGGCATACGCCAGAGATATCCGTGAATTCTGCCAGCTGGTGCTTGAAGATCCAGAATTCGATGATTTCCCTTCAGTTGACCGGGATCAGGCCCGCAGCTTCATAATGCGGCTTTATGATAACGGAGATTCCAAGCGTAGCGTACAGCGGAAACTTTCCGCCATGCGTTCATTTTTCCGTTTTCTTCAGCGGAACAACTGCGTTGAAACCAATCCCTTTGCCAATTTGCCGCCCATAAAATCCGACAAACCGCTGCCGGTAGTGATGCAGTTGGAACAAATCGAAAAACTGCTGGATGCGATCCCCCGTTTCTGTGAACAAAAAATCGCCGACGGTACTGCGGCTTCGCCGGAACAGGCAATGCTGAGTGCCAAGCGCGATCTTGCCATTACCGAAACGATCTACTCCGGCGGATTGCGGATCAGCGAAGCCGTTGGACTTGATATCAAGGATATCGATCTGGCTTCAGGCGTGATGCAAATACGGGGCAAAGGTAAAAAAGAACGGCTGGCGGCCCTGGGATCGCACGCGGCGGAAGCCTTGCGGAACTATTTGCGCGCCCGCCGGAACTGCGGACAGACTGTTTCACGCGACATGCCGCTTTTTGTCAACAAATCCGGTTCCAGACTGACGGCCCGTTCCTACCAGAGAAATCTGCAGGAATATCTGATTTTCGCCGGACTTCCTCCTGATTTTACGCCGCATAAGCTCCGTCATTCCTTTGCGACACATCTGCTGGATGCCGGTTCCGATCTGCGGAGCGTTCAGGAACTGCTGGGACATGAAAATTTGAGTACGACCCAGATATACACCCATGTCAGTATCCAGCGGCTCCGCAAAGTTTACGACGAGGCTCATCCCCATTCAGGAAAGAAAAAATCCTGAATCCGATTTAATTTGCAGCTCTCTGCAAAGTCAACGATGCCGCCTGGACAAAAAAGATCGTTCCGAGATCGCGGATCAGAAATGGGATACGGTCGCTGCCGTCAGGAGGCATGACTTTTTCCAGTATCGCGCCGCGGAGCGAGGGATCTTCCGGGTTGGTGATCTGCATCTGCATACAGAAATTTTCTGCGGAACTTATTAAAGGCAGAACAGAATCATCGCCACTTTCTTCATAATATTTTTCAAACATGATGGCGGCACAGGCACTTCCGCTGGCGACATGTCCGAATGATGCGGTATTGAAATCTGCACCGGTTCCACGGAACAACCCTCCATCACGACGCAAAGCGTTTCTGTACCACTCCACGGCGCGGCAGAAAAGATCATAATAACGCCTTTCCCCGGTTTCCCGGAAAAGCTCCAGCATGGGCAAGCCCCACCAATAAGCATGACGCGGATGAAGCGTATTGTTTTTCACGCTGCAAGGAATATATTTTATCCAGTTGCCGGCAGGTTTTTCATCCTGAAAAAGAGTTTCAGCTGTGGCTGAAGCGATTTCCAGAAACAACGGATCACCGCAGCGGTGCCAGCCTTTCAGAAAAACCGCATCGTCAAGCAAAGGACGGTTCTGTGCCCCCTCTACGCCGAATATGAAATTACCACTGGAAATCTGATAAAGGTCAAAAAATTTCCCCATATCTTTCTGCCACGCATGGGAAGCGATCCAGGACAACGCCTTCAAAGCACATTCTTCATATTTTTTTTCACCGGAAACATCAGTCAACATGAAAAGTCCGTCCACCGCCTCAAGGATCGCAGAAGTATTTACCTTATCTGAATGATCCTCAAAAGCCAGGATAAGACCGGCATCCCTGCCTGAATCTATCTGTTGTGCCATGATAAAACCGGCACATTCACGGGCATTTTCCAGATATTTTTCCTTTCCGGGCAGACCTGAGGCCATGACGAATGCCTTCACAGCCTGTCCGGTGTGCCATACAGGACAGAAACTGTCCCAGACTTTTTCTGAAGAACAGTATTCTCCTCTTATGGCACCATTCCAAAAGGTATATCCGAAGGCGCGTCCCCGTTCGCCTACCGGTTCATTGTTTCTTACTACGGCCGGTCCGGAAAGCCATTCCAAAGCCAAATCCAGAGATTTTTGTAACTTTTCCATAATACTTTCACTTTTTTTTCGCAATTTTAACAATGACCGACTCTACTGTCGCCTCGCGGCCGGGAGGATAAAAGAAAAGGGATAATCTGAAAAATCTTCCACCCCGGCCCCAGCCTTTGCCGGCGGTAAACTCATAATTTCTGATTACGCCTTTTTCTGACAATTCAAATTTTTTCCCGGGATGATCATTAAAAAGCCACTTTCCTGAAGTATTGAGCCAGCTTATTCCGGCAGAAAAATATCCTGTCCCGCGCACTTTTACCGTCAAGAGCACTTTTTCATCCGGCTGTACCGGGATATTGAATTTACTGTTTACAGCAGAATATTTCACTCCTTTGGGGACTGTGATCTTCAAGACATTTTCATCAGCAGAAAATTTTTCACAATTTGTCCCGTACCATTCCCTGCCGTTCCATTGATAAACTTTTACCCTGCCGGCCGGAGCTTTGCCGAAGGTCAAAGCCCCCAGACCATCGCTGTCCACAAAATTACCTTTCAGCGGAATATTCCAAACATAATGCTCCGCAGCTCCGGCGGTGGAATACCCCATTTGCAATCCCCATTCTTCACCGGATTCCGGACGGTGCCCGCAGGAACTGAAAGGAATCGTT
>JAFVRT010000118.1 GCA_017504125.1 Lentisphaeria bacterium | reverse complement strand
GCTTTTGAGCACTCCTTTATGTTTCTATTCTCTACTTTTGTGGGAAATGACTCCCAGTGCCTTTCTGGTTACTGCGGCCATTCTGACGGCAGAGAGAAAAAGATTTCTGACTGCAGGATGTATACTGGGCCTTTCGCTCCTTATGCGTGAAGAAGCCTACTTCATCTGCGCTGCCATGGGCGCGGCATTGCTTTTCTGCCGCAAGTGGAAAGAGCTGGCAAGATTTACCGCAGGCTTTCTTATTGTTGCTCTGCCGTTGTGGTTCTGTCAATGGATTATCCACGGCCATTTTCTCGGCAGCCACGGCAAATATTATTATCTCAATAACAATGCCTCTTTTTCAACCGTTTCCCAACTGCAAAACATCTTTTTCAACTATCATCATCATCTTTTTCGCTTCGACTCCTGGCATATACCAGGAGTGAACCTTCTTTTATGGAGCGTATTGCTTCCCATTGCCGCCGGAGCTGCGCCAGGATTCAAAAAGTGGCGAAAGGTAAAGTATGGTGCATGTGCAATTTATCTTGCCGCGATGTGTTTTCTTGCTGCAGGGGTATGGTTCCGCAGCAACACCATATACACCGCCTCCATGCTGACGGGACTTTTTACCGCAACTCCGGTCATCGCCGGATTTCTGCTTAACTGGCATGCTTTACTGCGATGCCGGAAATTCCGTTTTCTGACTCTCACAGCCCTGTTCTATATCGTCGGAGTACCGCCGCTTATGACGACCGCAGATATCGGACTTGTCTGGGGAGCCCGCCATTTTCTGATTTTGCTTCCGCTGCTTATTTTTCTGAGTTTTTGCGGTTTCCGCCTTATGGGGATCACAAGATTCGGCAGAACGGCATTCAAACCGGAACATTTGATACCATTGTCAGCGGTCGCGGTAAGTATTTTCATCCAGATTTTCGGACTTTATGCTTTGTTCCGGGTTTCCGGCGATTCCCGCAGGGTCGAATCACTCCTGCTTAAAAATAATGCAGAAGTAATCGTTACTGATGTTTTTTATATTCCGGAACAGATGCCGAAACTTTTCTTCAACAAGTGCGTGCTTCAAGTATTGAACAGGGAAGATATAAAAGCATTGAAGGAATATTTTCAAAAATGCCCCGCAAAAGAAGGTTTTCTGCTGGTTTTATCCCCGCAGTTCCGGAGGATGAACGATACTGTCCTGAAAGAATTCCTGCAGGAATTTCCCCTTGCCGCCCCTCCGGAACGCCTGACAGGGAAGGGCGGTTTCCCGGATCTTTTTGCCGGAAATTGCCGCGTAAAATAAATTATTCAGGTTGCAATAAATTTTTCCGGTGTTATATTTATCCGTCACAACAAAATAGCGAGGTAAAAATGAATGAGAACAAACTGACCTTTTCTGCAGTATGGAACAAAGCCGCAACTGTACTGAAAGGCAACTGGTGTATCGCAATACTTGCGGTATTGATTCATATGGTGATAACCGGCTCGCTGGGACAGTTCAAACCATGGGGCGGCATTATCAATCTGCTGATCACACCTCTGACCTCGGGTTTGATGTTGTTTTTTCTGAAACTTTCCCGTAATGAAAGCAGAGATCTCGGCAGCCTTTTTGCTCCATTCAAAGATTATCCGCGGATGCTCTGGGGCAATCTGCGTATGACCATCTTTATAATACTGTGGTCTGTTCTGCTGATAATCCCCGGTATCATCGCCGCTCTGCGTTACTCCATGACCATATACATCATGCTGGACAATCCCGGACTCAAAGCCGGAGAAGCCATGAAACAAAGCTGTGAACTGGTCTATGGCTGCAAGTGGAAACTTTTCGGTTACGGCATACTGCTTTCGCTGCTCTGCATAACCGCGGGGATCCTGACATTGGGTATCGCCCTCATCTGGCTGGTCCCGTTCTGCAACTGTTTTTATGCCAACATTTATCTTGCTTTGAAAAATGAACGCCCGACCGCTCCGGCAAACACCGTTGCTGCCGCAGAAGAAAATCAAACTCCCGCCTGAAACGACAGACCGGGGGAACAGTAAAATCGTTCCTGACATTTTATTCATTCAGCTGCGTGATCTTGCCTCACAAAAAACACCGGAAAAACTTGATAAATCACCGTTCCTGTGCTATGTTATATAAATGACTGTTTTCAACCTTGAAAAAGAAAGGATCAAAAAATGAAAGTTATTTCTCCTCTCCAGAAAGTCCGGGCGGCTTATGCCCCCAAACTTCCTCCGGCTCTCCGCAACGGTGCCAATGTAACTGTTACCGCCGGAGCTCCCACTACTGCTGCTGACAATGTGGAGCAGATCAAAGCTCTTTTTCCCAACACCTTCGGCAGTCCCGTGCTGACCTTTGCCCAGGGCAGCGGCGCAGCGGCTCCCGCTATCAATGTGGGCGTGATCCTTTCCGGCGGACAGGCTCCCGGCGGCCACAATGTTATCGCCGGACTTTTTGACGGCATCAAATCTCTCAATGCCGGTTCCAAACTCTACGGATTCCTCAAAGGACCTGACGGTCTGGTCAAAGACGAAGCCATGGAACTGACCGCCGACATCATCGACGATTACCGCAACACCGGCGGATTCGACATCATCGGTTCCGGCCGTACCAAACTTGAAACTCCTGAACAGTTCGAAGCTGCCCGCAAGAGCTGCGAAGAACGCGGCATCACCGCGCTGGTCATCATTGGCGGTGATGACTCCAACACCAACGCCTGTGTGCTGGCAGAATATTTCAAGGCCAACAAGATCGGTATCCAGGTCATCGGCTGTCCCAAAACCATCGACGGCGACTTGAAAAATGAATGGATCGAAGCCAGCTTCGGTTTCGATACTGCCTGCCGTGTCTACAGCGAACTTATCGGCAATATCGGCCGCGATGCCAACTCAGCCAAGAAATACTGGCACTTCATCAAACTGATGGGCCGTTCTGCTTCCCACATCGCTCTGGAGTGCGCTCTCCAGACCCAGCCCAATGTTGCTATCGTTTCTGAAGAAGTCGCCGAAAAGAAAATGACCCTCGATGAGATCGTTACCGGTATCGCCGATGTAGTCGCCGCCCGTGCCGAAAAGAAACTTAATTTCGGTATCGCCCTGATCCCCGAAGGTCTGGTGGAATTCATTCCCGAAATCAAAGTCCTCATTTCTGAACTCAACGACATCTTCGCTCACAGCGACACCACTCTGGCCGATGCTGATGCTGCCGCCAAAGTTGCCTATGCCGAAGCAAAACTTACTGCCGGAAGTGCCAAAGTCTTCGCTTCCCTGCCCGATGGGATCCGCAAACAGCTCTGCAATGACCGCGATCCCCACGGCAATGTCCAGGTTTCCCTCATCGAAACCGAAAAAATGCTGGCTGAAATGGTCGGCAAAAAGCTGAAAGAACGCAAAGCTGCCGGAACCTATACCGGAAAATTTGCCACCCAGACCCACTTCTTCGGTTATGAAGGCCGCTGCGCCGCTCCCTCCAACTACGATGCCGACTATTGCTACAGCCTCGGTTTCAACGCCGCTGCTCTCATCGGTGCCGGCAAGACCGGTTATATGTCAAGCGTCCGCAACACCATCAAAAATGCTGATGAATGGATCGCCGGCGGTATTCCGATCACCATGATG
>JAFVRT010000117.1 GCA_017504125.1 Lentisphaeria bacterium | reverse complement strand
TTCCAGCCCGGATTTCATTATATCACTTCTCATATTTTTCCTTTCCGTTGAAAAATCACTTCTGCATTTTTCACAACTGCAGACATAATATAAGACAAAACACCAACTTTGTCAAGTACAGGATGTTCGATAAACTTGACATATCAACAATACCGTGTTATATTATTTGAAAACGGGTCAATCCCGTTCATGGACAATCATGGAAAAACGCAAGTATACAGATATTCACTTTGAAGCATTCTTCAGCGTATGGCATTCCGGAATCATGTTGAAAAACATGCTCCGGCAATTTTTTTACAGCAAAGGTACGACAGAAGCTCAATTCAATGTACTGATGCTGTTGAAATATGCTGCCCATCCCATGACCCAGAAAGAGTTGAGCGAATTGCTGCTGGTGGATAAATCCGACCTTTCCGGATTGGTCGACCGCATGGAGTCTGCCGGTTTGATAAAACGCGGGCGGGCAGAAAATGACCGCAGGAGTTACCATCTGCAGATAACCGGAAAATCCATGCAGATGCTGGACGATATCGAATTGCCCTATCGCGAACTGCTCCACCGGGTCATGAGCAGTTTCAGCGGGGAAGAATTGTTGAGTATGACAGAACTTATGACAAAACTGCAGAAAGTTCTGGATAACCGGTGCAGTTTAACCGGTTCCGGTTTTCACATGCCCGAAACTGAGGAATAGATCCCATGGCAGAAAAGAAAAAAAAGAAAACGCACCTCTGGAAAATATGGCTGCTGTCGTTTTTTGTTCTGCTGCTTTTTTTCAGCATCAGTTCTTTTTTGACTCTTTTCAAGATCGGTAAGGCTCCTGATGATTCGGAAAAAGAATTCTTCCGGAAACTTCCAAATTACCGCGACGGCAGATTTCTGAATCTTGAACCGGTTGAGATAAATAACAGAAAACTGACAAAAAAGGCCGGATTTTTCCGTTTTATCTTCGATTCACCCAATGCCCCCAAACGCGCCTACCCCCGCAAAGAACTGATCAGAGCAAGTTTTCCGGACAAGCCGGAGGAGTTCAATGTTTGCTGGCTCGGTCACTCATCTCTGATCTTTGAACTGGGCGGCCGCCGCTTCATGGTAGATCCGGTATTCGGCAACGCGGCCCCGGTTCCCTGGGTGGTAAAACGCTTTGTGCCGTCGCCGCTGCCTGCAGGCGAACTCCCCGAACTGGATTTTGTGGTGATCTCTCATGACCATTACGACCATTTGGAATACAGCACGATAAGAGCTTTACGCAATAAAAAATTTCCTGTGATCACCTCGCTGGGAGTGGGGGCCAGATTGCGTTCCTGGGGGATCCCCAAAAAACGGATAATCGAAATGAACTGGAACAATTATACAACTGTAGCCGGAGTAAAGATCCATGCTCATCCTGCCCGTCATTTTTCCGGACGGAGCTTTGATGACCGTTTCTCTACACTGTGGAGTTCCTTCAGTTTTGAAAGAAACGGTAAAAAAATCTTTTTCGAGCTGACAGCGGATACGGTAAGCATTTCGCCTGCATCGGCAGAGAATACGGTCCCTTCGATCTGGTATGCCTGGAAATCGATGCGTGGAACGAACGCTGGCCGAACAACCACAGTTTTCCCCACGAAGTCATTCAGGAGTTCAAAGATTTACGCGGGCGTTTGCTGCTGCCGATACATTGGGGAGTTTTTGATCTGGCAATGCATCCGTATTATGAGTCAATAAACAAGATTTGTGAACTTGCAAAAAAGAATAATGTTCCGCTGCTGCTCCCCGCCATGGGTGAGCGGAAACGGTTATATTAAAAAAAACATGGAGTATTTTCAAAAAATATGGCTTACCGAATTTCCATTCCGCCTCTTGCCGAAAACAATCTGGTGAGAAACAATTGTTTCGGTCAGGGATTTTCTTTTTACCGTCATGAAGGTCAGGGCGCAGCCTGTGTCATGCAGGGGCCGCCATGTTTCTGCCGCATTACGGGAGGAACTCTGCACCATGCATTTGATATAGATAATCAATCCCATGCAGCTCCGGAGAGCGTTTTTGCATATAAAGGCAGTTATGTATTGAAATTCCGGGCCCGCGGCAAAGGGAAACTGAAGGCCGGTGTGCGCTGGCGTCTTTCCTATTTCCGCGGAGATATGGACTTTTTGGAACATACTGCTCCGACATACGACCTTGAAGAAGAATTCAAAGAATTCTGTTTTGAAGGAACTGTTGATTCCATTTACGCAAGTGTCAATGATGATATCTTTTTTGAAGTACTCGAAGGCTTTGCGGATATTACCGGTATATCTCTGTTTTATCCGGAACCGGCTCATGATATCCTTTTCGACCGTCCCCATATTGCAGCAGCTGCCGGGGAAGAAATCAACTTCAAATGTTCCGGAGCAGACGAACTGCTCTGCTGTTACGGTCATTCTGAAAATGAACTTACTCCGGAACTGATAAAAAACACCGGTATTTTCAAACTGCAGCTGCCGGGAATTGGAGGAGAAGGGTTCCGATTTGTCGGGATCAACTCAAAACAGAACTCCAGAAAATCCCTTTTTGTTTCCACACCTCCCCCGTCCATACTGAAAAAAATGCGAAAGTGTTCTTTCGATGCCTCTCCAAGACATCTCTTTTTTTTCGGCGACAGCCTCACAGCCTATGATGCCGGACGCAATTATACCGATATCGCAGGGGCTTTTCTGCCGGATTCATGGAGTTATACCAACGCAGGCGTAGGAGGTGATGATCTTCTCCGTCTTGCCAGAAGACTGCAGGGGAAACCGCGCACCTACCGGCTGGAAGCTTTCAACAACATCTGGGAAAAAACTCCTGACGATATTTTCCTTTTTTACGGTGCCAATGATACCAAAGCCGCCTGGAAAGATGATTACAATATTCCTTCAACCACTCCTGAAGCCGAAAAAATATTGCTGCAGGAGATCATTGCAGAATTTCGTTCCCGTGCTCCGCAGGCCGGCATCACCATAATTTCCTGCTCACCCGGATTTTATCCCTATCAGCTGGAACACAACCGCAGACTCCGGGAAATCGGGGTGCAGCACATGCTTTTTGACATTCCGGAACATGTAAAACGCTTCAACCGCATTGCGAAAGAATTTGCCCGGAACAATGATTGCCGCTATTTGGATTTTTACCGGGTTTGTAATTCTTATCACGATCCGAAATCACTTTTCATTCCGGATGACGGTGTCCACATGAGTATAACAGGAC
>JAFVRT010000116.1 GCA_017504125.1 Lentisphaeria bacterium | reverse complement strand
TCTTTGAAGTGACGCAGACTTGTAACTTCACCATTGTAGATAAGTTCTTTGCTGCGGCGGACACGGGCTTTGGCACCGACCTTCACGATACCTGATTCCACTTTGCATCCGCAGATCTTGGGGCCTTTGGAAAGTTCAAAAATCTGCAATATCCTGGCACGCCCTGTAATGGTTTCCCGTTTTTCGGGTTCAAGTTTACCGGCCAGAGCAGCCGTGATGTCTTCAAGGAGTTCGTAGATAACGGTATAAAGACGGATCTCCACATGACGCTTGGAGGCAAGATCGTTGACTCCGGGATTGACCTGCACGTGGAATCCGACCACCAGAGCATTTGTAGCTGCGGCGAGTTCAATATCGTTGTCGCAGATGGAACCTACGCTGTTGGCAATAACATCAGCTTTGATTTTTTCTGAAGGCAGTTCCAACAGGGACTGTGCAATAGCTTCACCGGAACCTTTTACATCAGACTTGATGATGATGTTCAAAGAACGGCGTCCTTCGCTGTTCAGTTTGTTGAAAAGATCGTCTGCGGTTGAAATATTTGAAGTAGCCAGCTGTTCAGCGCGTTTTTCTTCGGAACGGCGTTCTGCTTCCAGACGGGCTTCTTTTTCTGAATTCATCACCATGAGCTGATCACCGGCTTCCGGAACACCGGAAAGTCCGACGACCTTTACCGGGAATCCCGGTTTGACCTCTTTTATTCTTTTGCCTTTGTCGTCGATGAGCATTCTTGCCTTTCCCCAGCAGGAACCGCAGAGGATCGGATCTCCGGCTTTGAGAGTACCGCTTTGGATGAGTACATGTGAAGTGGGACCGAGTCCCTGTTCAAGCTGAGCTTCAAGCACTACACCTTCGGCAGGACCGGTAGGATCGGCTTTGAGTTCCAGCATGTCAGCTTCGACCAGAATACGCTCCAAAAGATCGGGCAGACCTTCTTTAGTTTTGGCGGAAACCTTGACAACACCGACTTTGCCGCCCCAGTCTTCGCTGGTAAGGTTATTCTGCTGCATGTGGAGCAGCACCTGATCGTAATCTGCTCCCGGAAGATCCATCTTGTTGGCGGCGACGATAATAGGCACATCCGCAGCCAACGCGTGATTCATCGCTTCGACAGTCTGAGGTTTGAAACCTTCAACTGCTGAAACAGCCAATACGACGATGTCGGTGATATTGGCTCCGCGGGCGCGCATGCTGGTAAAGGCTGCGTGTCCGGGGGTGTCGATAAAGGTAATGTGTTTCCCTTCAAATTCAACAGTCGAAGCACCGATATGCTGGGTAATGGCACCGGCTTCACCGGCTGTTACATTGGTATGTCTGATAGCATCCTGCAGTGAAGTCTTGCCATGGTCGACATGTCCCATAAAGGTTACTACCGGCGGACGGGGAACCAGTTTTGATTCATCCACTTCCCGTGTCCGCACCGCAGCCGGTTCGGCGGCTGCTTTGGGAGGTGTACCGATGATGAGTTCAAAACCTGCGGCTTCGCAGATCTTTTTTGCATTGGTGTCGGAAACCGTTTTGTTGATACCGGAAAGTTCTCCCAGTTTGATAAGGTCGGTCAATACTTCATTGGGCTTGCGTCCGATAGCTTCGGCCAGAGTTTTGACTACGATCGGAGAACTCAAGGTAACAGTATTCCCCTTGTCATCAGTACCTTTTTCCGCAGTCTGGGCGTTATTTGCCTTGCGCTGCGGGGTATTTTTCATGGCCACTTCTTCTTTGCGTGAATTGCCCTTTTTGGGAGCATTGCCGCGTTTGTTGTTTTTGGATATCAGGGCTTCTTCATCCTGCTGTCCGTAGAGATCGTCAAAGTATGACTCAATAAGATCGGCAACATCTTCCGGAATCTTGGTTTTTTCCGCTTTGTCGACCTTGACGCCCTGACGGACCAATTCCGAGGCGATGAGATTAGCGGATACGCCGTATTTTACGGCGAGATCTTTTACAGTCAAAGTCTTGCTCATTTTCGGATCTCCTTATGCTTTTGCTCCGGCGTTTGCGACAGCCCGTTTGACTTCTGCCTGGTCGATACCTTCAATACTGAGCAGACTTTCGGGATCCGCGGCACGGACTCCATCGATAGTGATAAAACCGTTATTTACAAATTTGATTGCCGTAGCTTCAGAAATATCCAATTTTGCGGCAAGATCTGCTGCTGCCTGCCGGATCTGTGATTCGATATCCGGTCTGGCTGTTTTCTTGTCTTCAGACTGCAGATTGATGGACCAGCCGATAACTTTGGCAGCCAGACGCACATTTTGAGCTTTGCGTCCGAAAGCCACTTTGGACTGATCTCCGGCAACAGTTACTTTAAGGGAGCGTTTTTCTTCATCAACTTCCACATTTTTCACCTTGGCAGGCTGCAGGGCATTGGCTGCGTATTTACGAATGTCAGAGTCGTAGTTGATGATATCCACCCGTTCTGCGCCCAGTTCTTCGGTGATCCGTTTGACCCGGATCCCGCGCATACCGATACAGGCACCGACAGGATCGATACGGGGATCTTCACTGCCGACAGCGATCTTGGTTCTTTTGCCTGCTTCGCGGGCGATGCCCATGATTTTCACGGTTCCGTCGTGGATCTCGCTTACTTCTCTTTCAAAAAGTTTCACCACGAATTCAGGAGTGCTTCTGGTAACGATCAAACTCGGTCCCGGAGCATTGATATCCACTTTGAGCAGCAGCGCATTGATATGATCTCCCGGCGCATACTGATCTTCGTGTACACGATCCCTTGAACTCATGATCCCTTCTGCTTTCTGGAAATCGATTATGATATTGCCGTTTTCAAATTTTCTGACCACGCCGTTGATGATCTGACCGACCCGGTCGTTGAATTCTCCGACAACATTTTCTTTTTCTGCTTTGCGGAGCTGCTGTGCTATGGCATTACGGGCGGTCTGGGCGGCAATACGGCCGAAGTTCCGCGGAGTTACTTCCCAGTCTATGATATCCCCGATTTTTGCGTCAGGAAAATCATTTATCACCTGACTGAGGAGGATCTGGTCATTATCCGGATTTGAATCCACCACTTCAAGTTTTGCCCACGCCTGGATCTTGCCGGAAGACGGATTGATCTTTACGGCGAGGTTGGCTGCCGGGTGGATACTTTTTCTTGATGCGGTCAGAATGGCTGTTTCGAGGGCTCTGATCAAG
>JAFVRT010000011.1 GCA_017504125.1 Lentisphaeria bacterium | reverse complement strand
TACTCGTTCGATGCGGACTCGAAACGGCTCAGACTTGATATGCCCCGCGAGATCGGCAAGTTGTGGAAATACAGCTATAATATCCAGGCCGGCCGTCATTCTATAGTACTTGAAGATCTGAGTAAAAACAAAAAGTTTTATCTCAACTATGAGTATCCTGTACTCCGCCGCAAACCTGCGAACGCTCCCAGACCTATGAGTTCGCCCGGAGTTGATCCGGTTTACCAGCCTTTGGCTCCGTTAAAGTAAAAATTCAGCATGGAGAAGATGGAATGAAACAGGATTTTTCAGATAATTCCCGCGGATTTGGAGATAATTTGGATTTTATGCCTGCTGATTCGTGGCGGATCCTGAGGATCATGTCCGAGTTTGTCGAGTCCTTTGACCGGATGATCGGTATCAAACAGCTTCATGTATCGGTCTTCGGTTCAGCCAGAACTCCTGAGGATAATGTTTTTTACAAGTCCGCCAGAGAACTTGGCGGACTGCTGGTGAAGTCCGGCTACGGTGTCATAACCGGAGGCGGCCCCGGTATTATGGAAGCTGCTTCCAAAGGGGCTTTTGAAGCCGGTGGAAGTTCTGTAGGACTCAATATTGAACTTCCCATGGAACAGCATCCCAATCCCTTTCAGAATGAATCTTTGTCATTCCGCTACTTTTTTGTCCGCAAGGTGTGCTTCCTGAAATATTCCTCCGCAGTGATCGTATATCCGGGCGGATTCGGTACGATGGATGAACTTTCTGAAGTGCTTACCATGGTTCAGACCGGCAAGATAAACATGATCCCCATTATTTTGGTGGGCAGTTCATTCTGGGGAGGTCTTTGCGACTGGTTCAAAAAACAACTTGTTGCCGACGGTATGATATCTCCTGATGACTTGAATCTTTTCAAGGTCGTAGATACAGCAGAGGAAGCTGTGGCATTTCTGGAAGATTGCCATCGTTACGGCAGACGCAGTACAGTTAAATGATTTATTGAAAAGGCACTTATGGAGTTTGAGCGCGATATACGCATGTTGACAGAATATCTCACCGTCGAAAGAGGGTTGAGCGGAAACTCCGTGGCTGCTTATTCTTCTGATTTAACTGATGCTGCTGCTTTTTTTATTGAAAAAGGCAAAAAATCATGGCGTGTCCTCGATGCAGATGAGTTGTTGGATTATCTGCAGTATTGTGCCGAGCACCCCATGAAAAGCTCCACCATTGCCCGCAGACTCATATCTTTGAGGCTTCTTTACAGCAGACTTGCAGATGAAGGATGCATAGAGCAGGATTTTACTGCGGTCATGGATTCTCCCCGTCGCTGGAAGATCCTGCCGGATTTTCTTTCAGAAGACGAAGTGGATAAACTTTTGACTGCCTATTCAACATCTGAAGGCAGTCTGGAAATGCGAAACCGTTTGATAGTGGAGCTGCTTTACAGTTCCGGGCTGCGTGCGTCTGAATTGACTTCGCTCAAGGTGGCTGATTGTGATCAGGAATCCGGACTGCTTCGGGTCACAGGCAAAGGAAGCAAAACCAGAATGGTTCCCTGCGGCAGACCTGCGCTGCGTATTCTGGTGCGTTATCTTACATCTGCCAGACCGGAATTGGCAGAAAAAAATCCCCATGCGCCCTGGCTGCTGCTGTCAAAGAACAGCAGAAAACTCAACCGTGAATGGGTTTGGAGCATAATTCAGGAGGCTGCCGCGAGAGTCGGGATCTCCAAGAATGTGCATCCTCACACATTGCGGCACAGCTTTGCCACCCATTTGCTTTCTCACGGGGCAGATCTGCGCTGTATTCAGGAAATGCTTGGGCATAGTGATATTTCAACGACAGAAGTTTATACGCACATTGATCCCAATGGGGCTTTGGGGGTGTTGCGCCGTCTTCATCCCAGACGGTGAAAAGAAAATTTATATTGAGTAGGTGTTTTTGTGAATAATCATAATATCCGTAAGGCTTGCCGTGAACTTGTAACTATTCCGCGCCGCTGGTTTCCTTTGTGGGTGCTGGATTGGTACATATTGCGTGAATTTCTCATCAAATACTGTATATTGATGCTCGTATTCATAATATTGTTTGTACTCGGAGATGTATACGACACGATTGAAGATTTTTTTGAGGCGGGAGCATCGTTCCGGGATATTGCCATGTATCTGCTGCTGAAACTGCCCGGAAATATCCGTTTTATATTGCCGATTTCCATGCTTCTCGGCTGTATGTGGTGCATGGCTACATTCGGCAAGAATCTGGAAATAACTGCCATGCGGGCCTCCGGAGTTTCTCTTTTCCGCTGCGGGATGCCGGTTTTTGCGGCCGGAATAGCGGTAACTGCTGTGAACATTTATTTTAATGAATTCCTGGTTCCCCGTACTGAAAATATGGCGGAACATCTCTATATGGTGGCTGCTGAACGCCGTTCAAAAGTCCAGCATCTTCTGGCCTATCGCAGTCAGGATGGTAAGCGGCATTGGCTTTTCAAAACATTTGTCCGGGGAGTGGAACAGAATAATGTGACCTTGAAAACCTATTGGAACAAGGAGTTGATAGATCAGTTTCTCGGCAGACCAGGCAATGCGGAATACCGTAAAAAAATGGAACGCGTTCTGCCAAATAAAGCTGCTGCGATCCGGGCGTTGGACAGAATCGGTCAGGAGGAAGCTGTATTCAAGGCCTTGAACGGCAGAAAAATTGATATCTTTGCAAAAAAGGTAGACTTTGATTCTGATTCCGGAGCCTGGACATTTATGGATGGATTTTTCGTCAGTTTTGACCGTAAAGATGAACATGATACCTCGGCCAGCCGGGGAACCTCAGCGGTCCATCAGCAGGAAAATTACAAGAAAGTTGTTTTTTCTGCCCGCATCATTCCGGAACATCCGGAAGATATCACCAACGCAGTCAAAGAAAAAGACGATCTTTCCACAGCGGTGATCCTTGATCTGGTGCGGCGCAATCCGAATATGCCGGAACGGGTGAAAAAAATCTATATGACTCTGTTTTTTTACCGTATATCTTTCCCCTGGGCATGCCTTATCGCGGTTTTTCTCGGTATCCCGCTGGCTACAAGAAATGAAAGGACCGGAAGTCTGATGGCTGTGATTTCAGCAGTTATCATTATCGTTGTTTACATAGTTATTGCCCAGGTGTTCATGATATTGGGTAAAGCCGGTATGGTTCCGCCGGTCATTGCCGGAACTCTGCCGACATTGGGTTTTATAGCTTACGGGATCTGGCGTGTCTTTTTTGACCGCCATTGATGGAGCGTTTTTCTGGGAGAATTTTTCGTGCACCTTTTTGATACTCATTTTCATTATTCAGGTGAAACTTCACCGTTGGAATACCGGCGGAAAATATTGGCAGATGCCTTGCTTGCAGGAGTTTTTCCGGAATCGTTGGAACTTAATGCTGTCGGCGGGGATTTTATTGAAAGTTTGCGGGCCGGAGAGTTTGCTCACGGGGTTCCGGATTGTGTGTTTTCAGCAGGCATCCATCCGGGAAGCGTGGAGCGTTATTCCGGGAACATCCGGGAGTTTGATATTTTCAAAGATGATCCGTTGCTGGCCGCAGTTGGAGAACTGGGCCTCGATTACTATTACAACCCCGAAACCGCATTGCGTCAGCGGGAGGTGCTGGCGGAGTTTCTCGGTCTTGCTCTGGAGTGGGGGAAG
>JAFVRT010000115.1 GCA_017504125.1 Lentisphaeria bacterium | reverse complement strand
TGCCACCTCCTGCTGCTGTTGCTGCTGACGGGCGATTTCCCATTCAAACAGACGGTTGTCGATGCGGCCGTCCCGCAGACGGATGATCTTGTCATAATGAGGTCCCAGAGCTGGATTGTGCGTTACCATGACGATCGTAACATTCTGTTCACGGTTCAATTCGTGAAAAAGATCCATGATTTCATTACTGGTCTTTTCATCGAGGTTACCGGTTGGTTCGTCCGCCAGAATAAATGCTGGACTGTTGCTCAAAGCACGGGCAATGGCAATACGCTGGCACTCACCGCCGGAAAGCTGAGTCGGTTTATGACCGAGGCGATGACCGAGTCCTACCCGTTTGGCCAGTTCCAATGCCCGTTTGGCGCGGAATCTGCCCGGCACTCTGGCGTAGAGCATTGGAACTTCAATGTTCTGTTCTACAGTCAGAGAGGGAAAGAGGTTGAAACTCTGAAAAATAAAACCGATCTTACGATTACGTATGGTTGCCTGTTCCACATCTGAAAGTCCGCTGACATCAACTCCTTCAAGCAGATATTCTCCTGATGTCGGCACATCCAGCATACCGAGAATATTCAGCAGAGTGGATTTCCCTGAGCCGGAAGTACCGATAAAACCGACGAATTCCCCCATTTCTACCTGGGCATCGATCCCTTTCAGAACGGGAACCTGCAGATCACCGGTAATATAGGTTTTGCGGATATCTTTCAGGTGAACGATGGTCTGCGTTTCAGCCATTATTTTGCATCCTGATTTTTCTGATAAGGCCGGTAGAGATAGACGATATCGTCTTCTTTCAAACCGGATTTGATCTGCACGAAGTTATCGTTGGATTCCCCGATGATCACGGTGACTTCTTCCGGACCGCTCCCACCGGAGCGGTAGACGAAGAAGCGGTCGTTGTCTTCAAAGACGGCCTCAATGGGTACGAACAGCACTTTGGGGATTATCTTGGTAACGACATGGATCTGTACACTCATGCCGTTGACCAGTCTGGGGGATTGTTTCTCCAGTTTCAGCTTGGTTTTGTAAATTTTAGGTGATGCGCTGTCCCATTGCACCATATTCACCGGCAAGGTGGCGATGTGCGAAATGGTGGCATCGAATTTTTCTCCGGGCAGAGAATCCGGGGTTATCGTCGCCTTGTTGCCGACTTGTACTTTGGAACGGAATTGCTCCGGCAAATCGAAATCCACCACCAGATTGGACATTTCCGGAATGGTGATAAGCACTTGTCCGCGACCGACTTCAATACCGAGCTTGACATCAATGTTGCCCCAGCGGCGGTCGGGATCACCGTAGATCACAACACCGTCTTCGGGGGCGTACCACTTCATCATAGGCATATACTCCCGGTAACGGTGAAGCTGTTTGGTCACCCAGCGGACACGGCGGCGCAGGTTTTCAATGGATTTGCGCTGCTGAATGGCTTTGGATTCGGTAGAGATCTTGACCTTTGACAGGGTCAGTTTTGCCTGTTCATAGGCATTGACCAGTCGGAGCAGCTGGCTTGGGTGGTCATAGCGGCGGAATACTTTGAAATTGTCTTCCGCGTTGGTGAGAGTATTTTCCGCTTTGTCGATCTTGGCCTGCTGTTTGTCGAGGGCTGCCTGACGGACTTCTTCGGCATTCTGGGTACTGGTGGCTTCGTATTGTTTATCCCGTGCTTACCTGTAGGCATCTTCTTCGGTTTTGAGAGCATCTTCAGCTTCAGTAATGGCAAGTTCGAGGGAATCCCGTTTATTGACCCGCTCAAAACGGCGGTATTTACGCAGAGCATCGTCAGCCTGGGAAAGTTTTTCTTCCGCATCCTGAAGTTCGGCGGCATTGGTACTTAAAAGCACCCGGTAATTTTCTCTGGCCAAGTCCAGTTCTTTGGTCAAGTTATCCTGTTCGATCTCAAAGTTTTCGATTCTTTCCAGCAAATCATCGGTTTCAAATTTAGCCAGCAGATCGCCTTTTTTAACTTTGGTATTTTCGTCAATGACCCAAATAAGTTTCGTACGGTGGTTGGCTTGCAGAGCCAATTTATGCTTTTTGCTGGCATTGACATAACCTCCCTGCTGGAGTCCGATGATCAAGTCATCTCGGCGTACCCGGAATGTACGATCCACCACGCCGTTGTCTTCGTTTGATTTTTCGGCAGCTTTGGCAGTTGCGGCAGCCTTACGCGGCAGGTAGATGCCGAAGTATGCGCCGCAGGCTCCGGCGATCAGCAGGAGTACCGCGCCACAGATGAAAAGTTTTTTACGGTTCAGTTTCATTTTGCAGCGGCCTTGTTTGCTGTTTTGTTTTTCTGAGCGGCAGGCTTGACATTATCTTTTTTCTGTTTTTCCTGAGCGGCAGGCTTTGCATTATCTTTTTTCTGCTTTTCCTGAGCGGCAGGCTTTGCATTATCTTTTTTCTGCTTTTCCTGAGCGGCAGGCTTTGCATTATCTTTTTTCTGCGGTTCGGTGTTTGCTGCCGCTTTTCCATCAAAAACATCGGTCATGTTTTTCATGAACTTTTCCCGTTTTTCTTCTTTCTTGCCGGGGAGAGTATCGCCCATGTCTTTGAAAAGATTGATCATAGCAGATTCATGGAGAGGATTGCTTTTGGCACTCTGGAGCATATCACCATAAAGTTCGCTGGTTTTTGCGGTGCTGTAGGGGTTGTAAAGAATACCGTTATGATCTTTTTCTGCAGGAATGATATGTACTTTGAGGAAGAATATCAACTGAGTAACTTCTTTGGTTGCATTTTTACCCTTGAAAAGTTCTCCGAGGAACGGCAAATCACCGAGGATCGGGATTTTTTCTTCTTCCAGCGCGGTGCGGCTGGAGTAAAGTCCGCCCATCATTACGACCTGCTTGTCGTAAAGCCGGAGATAGCTTTCAATACTGCGGACAGCGATGACCGGCACAGAATAAGCGGAACCGCCTACCGCGATCTGTTCATTTTTGGTGATACTGGAAACCTGCGGCCAAAGGCGCAAAGTCACGCAGTCATCATTGATCATCTGAGGTTCGACTTCCAGTTTTACGCCGACACTCTTATATTTTGTACTCATCTGCAGGGTACTGCTGGTTGAGTTGGCTTCCTGAATAGGAATATCCTGACCGGTGACGATACGGCTGGTTTCGTTACGGGAGAGGAGTATATTCGGAGCCGAGAGGATCTTTGCATCCTGAGCCAGTTGGAGCCATTTGAAAGAGATATCAAGTTTATCTTTGCCGGTAAGGGGGTTGAAATTTGCTCCAAGCCCGGAAGTCGGTTGGGCAGTTGCGCCCGGAATTTGAGTTGTTGCACCGAAAGTATTGCCTCCGGTGGTGTAGTTTATGGAAAGGTTGCGGAGTGTTTCGTCCTTGAAGGTAACTTCGACGACTTTTGCTTCGATCAGCAGTTGAGCACCCGGAACATCCAGACTGCGGAGAATTTCAAGATAGGTGCTGATCTCCTTGTCCGGAGCATTGAGGACGAGCATATTTTCCTCTTTGACCTGTTCGATCAGTACTGAACCGACGACTACACCGTCCAACGCTTTGTAGAGCCGTTCCGCTTTGCTGAAACGGGGGCGGTAAACGAGAGTGGAACGGTTGTTTTCGCCCTTGATAATCCGGTGATATGCCGGCAGAAGTTTCTTCGGTTTGACCGTCATTGCCGGGAATGTTGCATCTGCAGAAAACATTTCTGACAGAGAACGCAGAACACTTTCGACATTTTTCCGTCCCTGCTCAATGTCTTTGAGAGTACGGACTACGGCCGGAAGATCATTGTTTGTACTTTCTCCGGCGAAAACGATTGCTCCAAATGCAAGAACTGAGAATGCAAGACAGCATTTGACTGTGCGTTTCATCAACATTTTTTTATCCCCATTTAAATTGATTGATAGAATAATACATCTTTTTAAAATAGCCTTAAAAGTCCTTTGTGTCAAACAATAAATCAAAAAAATACAAATATTCCGGATATTTGTGAAAAAGCAAGATGTTTTCCGGCGAAGAAAATGGCAATACATTTAATTCAAAGGTGATGTTCCTCCTCAATGAAAGTTTCATAAGACGGGCGGTATTTTTCAATTTTAAACTGGAAAATGAAGCCATTCTAAAAACTGAAAACGAAATGAAAATAATCTCTTGACTTTTTATTTATATAGTGCTATATTAAACCGGACAGGACTCAAAAAGGTCTGTTTCCGGCAAGATATGTTTTCCCTTAAGATATTTGAAAAAACTTGGGGTTTGTAAGTCAAGTCCATCGTTGGACTTGATGATTGAGGCAGTTTATGCAGAAGGTTACGATACGGGATATTGCAATTCGCTGTGGTGTGACGCCCACAGTCGTTTCTGCTGTGC
>JAFVRT010000114.1 GCA_017504125.1 Lentisphaeria bacterium | reverse complement strand
GTGGCAGCCTCTTTGCCACGGTGTGAAGCGTAGGAGTAAGCGGAAATCCGATACCGGCGAGAATGACGACCAGACCTGCTGCACAGAGCAGTTCGACGAGAGTAAAGTTTTTCTTTTTCATCTTCTTTTTCCTTGAAAATTTGCGTTTTATGGAATATAATATATAAAAGGCAAAATTTCAATACGAAAAATGAAACTAAACGGAAAAAAAGTTCTTATCACCGGCGGGGCGCGCCGTATCGGAGCTGTGATTGCAAGGCATATCGCAGAGCAGGGGGCTGTACTTATGCTCCATTGCCACAATGGTATCGCCGAAGGGGAAAAACTTCTTGAGGAACTCCCCGGCACCGGACACCGGATCTTTCAGGCGGATTTTTCAATTCCGGGAGCAGCAGAGAAACTTGCTGCCGGATGCGGGGAAGTCGATGTGCTGATAAATAACGCTTCCATTTATGCCAGGACTCCTGCGGATTTGCCGGAAGCGGAATCACGACGGTACTTTGAGGTGAATTTCTGGTCGCCCCTTGCTTTGATGCGTGCTTTTGCCGTTCCGGAAAGAAGCAGTGAAGGAGTAGTCATAAATATCGTGGATCAGGAAATACTGCGTCCTGCCGCTGAAAATGGTATTTATGCAGTTTCCCGCAAGGCCCTTGCCGATGCCACACTTGCCTTTGCGCTTGAACATGCCTGCCGTGGACTGCGTTTCAATGCCGTTGCTCCGGGCCCCATGATACCGCCTCCCGGATTGGAACACTCGACCATGTCCAAAGTCCTGAAAAGTGTTCCAACAGGCAAAAGGATCGCTCCGGAAGATCTGGCGGCAACACTTTTGTATATTATCGCCAATGATTCTCTCACCGGAGCCGTTATTCCGGTGGACGGCGGACAGCACTTGAAAAATTATGAATATCTCTGAAAATAAAACAGACAGTAAAAAAACTGTGCCAAGCAGAAATTGGTGGAAATCTCTGCTCATTTTTGCTGCCGTGGTGATCTGGTTCGGAACCATGTCCCGTTTCGGATTCGATGCTCACCATGACGGTATAATGCTGGGAGCCGCTGCCGCTGTCGCCGAAGGCAAATTGCTTTTCAAAGAAGTTTTTTGTCAATACGGCCCCCTTGCTGTGTGGATCCAGAGTATTCCGGTATGGCTTTTCGGAGCGGAAGATATAGTTATAAAATTCACAACAGTAGTTTTCTACGGATTCATCATACTTCTGGGAGCGAAAATTTGGGGGCGTTTTTTGAAAACTCCTTTCAACCTGTTATGGTATTGCTGTTTTCTGATGCTCTGTCCTTTTTACATGGTTACCTTTCACCCATGGTCGAGTGTTTACGCGTTGTTTTTCATGCTGTCGGGAGTGGAACTGCAGCTGAGGTTTCTGGAGGAAGAAAAAACAGGATTTCTGTTCTGGGCGGGCGTTTGTGCCGCTGCCGCATTTTTGTGCCGAACTCCGTGCGGAATAGTTGCATTTGCTGCGGGAGCAGCGGTGTTGATATTGCGTTCTTTCAATAAAGAACTGCCTGACCGTTTCCGTTCATTGGTGGTCTATTCAGCCGGGGCAGGAGCTGTTTGTGCCTGCTTTGCTTTGTATCTTACATTGATCGGCGCATGGCAGGACTATTTCAGGCAATGTTTTACCTTTATTTTCAAGTTCGTGGTAAAACGGGGCGGCGATTGGTCATGGACAGCATTTTCGGACAGTATACTTCCCTTTACCGGGGCCAGCGGATATATCAACTTTATTTTTGCGATGCTGCCGCTGCTTACTGCCGCAGTATTTTTGAAAACTATCCGGCCGTTTTTTTATAAAAAATGGGGTGAGCAGAAACAGAATCTGCCCCTTATTGCGGTATTGCTTCTGGCTCTGGGGGCATGGCATCAGTATTTTCCGGTTCCATGTGTCCGTCATTTGTATTGGGGAGCGATACCGGCTTTCGGAGTCTTTGCCTTGGTGTGTCAGAAAATATGGGAATGGGAGGGCCGCTCCAAAGCTCTGCGTATTTCTATTCTTGTTCTGTTGGTTGTTCCTTTGGTATATTGCGTTTCAATTCGTTCTTTTTCGGCATGGCAATACTTTGAAAAAAAGCACCAACGCATAACGGCTCAAGTGCCCTCTATAAGAGGACTGTGGATATTTTCCGGGGAAAATATCGTATTTTCCCGATTGCGCCAGGTGTTTGATTCTCTGCCGCCGGAAATCAGAAAAAGAGGGGTGGTCAATCATACCCCTGATGGTATCTATTCTGCCCTGTTTCCTTTCCCGGAAGGCTTTGATCATCCCATGTTTGTCAACTGGGGCAACAGCGTCTATCAGGATTACAACGAAGCCGTGAACAAGCTGATTCTGGAAAAGAAACCATCTGTATTGACGACCGATTTTGACAGTTTGCCAGGATATGTTGAACTTTTTAATTTCAAACATTTTAACACGGTATTCAGATTTTTGGCCCCTTGGGATGAAAGAACAGGCAGAGGAAATTTATGAAAATCTTACTTTTGATGCTGACTTTGCTGATGAGCGGAGCAGGCTGTTTGCTCGAAGCGGCTTGCTGTACCAAAAATCGTGTAGTACGCAGCTGCCCGCAGAGAAAAGTTAAAAAATCTTGTGTTCCAAAGGCGTTTTTGAAAAGCATCGAGAGAAAAAGCAAGAAAGAGAAAAAGAAAAAGAAAAAATTTATTCCGATGGAAAAGGATGATGATTCATCAGGTCCCGCGGTGAAAACTGTTTCTGCAGAGTTGAGGAGAATATTCGTGCTCCAAAAATTTATGCTCAGAAGCAAGGATATAAAGCGTATTGCTGAATATCAGAGTGAAGCTGCTGATATAATGAGACGGATCATGCCGGAGCTGAAACGGATGGGGAAATTTCCCGCTATGGAAGTACTTTTCAGTGTCAATCAGACATTGACCGAAACCAGAAAATATATACCGGAAACCCGCAATATGTCGGATGGAAACGCTTTGAATGTACTGAGAAGGAAATATCTGGAGGCCGTTTCTCAATTTGAGAAAGAGTCTTTTTGAAAATAATTTTGATAAAAAGCAAGGGAACATGATATGAAAATCGTATTTGTAATGATGCTTGTTTTGTCAGTCGGTTTGGGGATTGGACTTGAGGCTGCTTCCGGATTCCGGCCGAAAAGATCTGTTTATTCCACCGTAAAAAAGAAAGACAAAAAGAAAAACAGCAGTAAAAATGGAAATCGCCGTCAGACTGTAGCGGTGCTGCTCAAGCAGAAATTCAAAGATATATTTGCGCTGCAGAAAAAGTGTATACAAAAAGGGGACAGTAAAACTAAAGCAAGAGCCAAAAGAGAGATCATTAAAAATCTCAAAGAGATCGCTCCGCATTTGAAGCAGCTTGGAACTCTGCCTTGCTTGAATGTCCTGACCTATGTGGAAAAAACTGTCGCTGAAGCAAGAAAAGGCCTGCCGGCAGCTGCTGAATCCGGAAATAT
>JAFVRT010000113.1 GCA_017504125.1 Lentisphaeria bacterium | reverse complement strand
GTGCCACTTGGCAATACCCTTAATCTCAACGGGTACGCAACTCCTTGACACGGGCAGCCTTACCCACTTTGTCGCGGAGGTAGTAGAGTTTGGACCGACGCACAAGACCACGGCGGATGACCTCGATCTTGTCGATACGGGGGGAGTTGACAGGGAACACACGCTCCACACCCTGACCGGCCTGAACCCGGCGGACGGTGAAGGTTTCCTCGATACCGGAACCGCGTCTGGCGATAACAGTACCCTGGAACTGCTGAATACGCTCAGTAGTGCCTTCAACGATCTTAACATGAATCCGAATGGTGTCGCCAACATTGAAATCGAACTTGTCAGCTCTCACCTGTTCCTTACGAATTTTGTCCAGAACATTCATTTTATACCCTCATTGGTTAGAAATTTTTCCCATAAATCCGGACGCCGCTCTCTGGTCAAGCGTTCGCTCAAACAGCGTCTGTACTCTTTTATTCTGCCATGATCCCCACTCAGCAAAACCTCCGGAACCGCTTTTCCGCGGAATACCGGCGGCCTTGTGTACTGTGGAAACTCCAGCAGACCATCTCCGAAAGAGTCCTGCTCTGCAGACTCGCCATCTCCAAGTGCACCCGGCAGCAGCCGGATGACTGTATCAGCGATGACCATTGCCGCCAGATTTCCATTTGACAGGACATAGTCCCCTATGGAAATCTCCCGGTCAACGACCTCCTCTATCGCCCGTTCATCAACGCCTTCATAGTGTCCGGCGATGATGACCAGATGTTCAACTTTTGCCAACTCTGTTGCCAGAGCATGACTGAGCACTTCGCCACGGGGACTGGTCAAAACCACGGTAGCTCCGGGTGTTCTGACTGACTCAACCGCCTCTGTAAGCACCTCCGGAACCATAAGCATTCCGGGGCCGCCTCCATAAGGGCGTTCGTCAACGGTCTGCCGTTCATCTTTGGCAAAGTCGCGGATATTCACCGCATTGAACTCCACCAAACCAGAACGCAAGGCCCGTCCATCCACGCTGCTTCCCAGCGGGCCGGGAAAGACATCGGGAAAGAGCGTCAATACATCTATTCTCACTTTCCCGCATCCTTCTTAAAGCGCATTTCAATCAAGAACGTCAACAGAAACACGCTTATGCTGGCGTCCGGCAGCTCCGCTCACCAAAGCACGGATGGCAGTAATTGTCTTACCGCGCTTACCGATGATCTTGCCCCGGTCGTCCTTGTGGCAGCGGATACGCAGCGCACAATGATCTTCATTCTGTTCCGGAATGATCTGCATCTCCTCCGGATGATCCACCAGCGATTTTACTACAAACTCGACAAATCCCTGCAGGTCTCCGGCTTCAACATTAGCGGGGATCTCAGCCGCAGTGGCCTTGCCGCCGTTGTTTCCGAACAGGAATCCAAACAATTTCTTGAACATAGTCAAAAAACCTTAAATTAGGCCTGAGCCTCTCCTGCCTGAGCTTCAGCTTCAGCAGCGGCGGCAGCTTCAGCCTTGGCTGCAGCTTCTGCTTCAGCTTTGGCCTTGGCCTTCTTGGACATAGCAGGCTTGCGGACACGCTCGGCAAGAACCTTGCCGGTGCGGGCGCGGTCAATAATATCACCAACGGTTTCGGAGAACTGAGCACCAACGCCGATCCAATATTCGGCACGCTCAAGATTGATCTTTTCCTGCTTGCGGATAGGATCATAGTATCCGAGTTCTTCGATCGCTTTTCCGTCCCGGCTGGAACGCTGATCCATCACCACAACACGGAAACAGGCCGCGTTACGGGAACCGGTACGCTTCATTCTGATTCTGACCATAAAAATACCTCTTATTTTTGTTTTTCACCGGCACAGACATCTGATTTTCGGTTCATAACATAGACATCTGCACCTTTTTTGTTTACAATACACGACCGAGTCGCCCCCGAACATGCGGAACAGCCACGTTTTTATACCGCAAACTCAAGTTTGACCGGAACGCTCTTTCACCCTTAGGCTCCGAGGATTTGAGCCATAAATGCAGAAACGCCCCATCAATACATATCGTAATTCCTATAATATAACACCGTTGCATCAAATATGCAAGTAAAATATCTTGTTTTTTCTCCCGCAAAATTCTTTTTTTTCAGGATTTTTCCACAGATATCCCATAATTTTTCAAAAAACAGGTATTCCTCCCCTGTTTGAGCGGGAGAAAATTGATTTTTGAAAGCGTTTTTTGTTCACGCTGCTTTGCTCAATCCAAACACTTGGCTATCAGTTTTATCATTTTATTTCCGGCAGCTGCGAAAGGCCCTGCATAAGGTCTTCATCGCTCGGCACATAGTCTTGCATAATACCGTCATTGAACTTCTGATAAGAGAACATATCAAAGTAACCTGTTCCGGTGAGGCCTATGACAATAGTTTTTTCTTCTCCGGTTTCCCGGCATTTGATTGCCTCGTCAATGGCAACTTTGATAGCATGGCTGCTTTCGGGTGCGGGCAATATTCCTTCAGTACGGGCAAATTCTTTTGCGGCCGCAAATACTTCAGTCTGTTTTACAGAACGGGCCTCCATCAATCCGTCATCATAAAGCTGAGAAAGGATCGAACTCATTCCGTGATAACGCAATCCTCCGGCATGGCTTGCACTCGGCATGAAACGGCATCCGAGAGTATACATCTTAGCCAGAGGACAGATCATGCCGGTATCGCAGTAATCATAGGCATACCGTCCGCGTGTAAGACTGGGACAGGAGGCAGGTTCCACCGCAATAAAGTGATAATCATTTTCTCCGCGGAGTTTTCTGCCCATAAAAGGAGCGATCAAGCCGCCGAGGTTGGAGCCGCCTCCGGCGCATCCGATGATAATGTCAGGATCAATACCGTACTTGTCAAAAGCCGACATACTTTCCAGTCCGATGATACTCTGGTGAAGCATCACTTGTGAAAGCACAGAACCGAGAGCATAACGGAATCCGGGAGTTTTGGAAGCACATTCCACGGCTTCAGATAT
Organism: Lentisphaeria bacterium; assembly: GCA_017504125.1. Lineage (GTDB taxonomy): Bacteria > Verrucomicrobiota > Lentisphaeria > Victivallales > Victivallaceae > UBA1784. Next base: position 3,982 of record JAFVRT010000113.1, on the reverse strand, counting down.
AGCACACCCCAAACTTCCGGGAGCATCCGGAAAATCCGCAAGGATCTTTTTTCCGGCTTCAGTTGTATCAGAAGGAGAAGGCACAACGGAGGCTCCGTAAGTTCTCATCACTTCGCGCCGGAACGGCTTCTGTTCGTAAGAACACCTGACCATAAAAACCTTACAGATAAGGCCGAAAAAAGCACACGCCATAGAGAGTGCAGTTCCCCACTGCCCGGCACCGGTTTCGGTTGTAACTCCGGTAAGTCCCTGTTCTTTTGCGTAATAAGCCTGAGCGATAGCAGAGTTGAGTTTATGACTTCCGGAAGTATTGTTGCCTTCAAATTTGTAGAAGATATGAGCAGGCGTTCCGAGAGCTTTTTCGAGAAACACCGCATGAGTCAGGGGAGCCGGACGATACATCCGGTAAAAATCCTGAATAGCCTGGGGAATGTCGAAGTAGGCAGTTACCTCGTCCAATTCCTGCTTTGCACATTCATCGCAAAAAACCTGACGGAGTTCGTCAAAGGTTATCGGCTTCATGGTTCCGGGATTAAGCAATGGAGCCGGCTTATTTTTCATATCAGCACGCAGATTGTACCACTGCTTCGGAAGTTCACTTTCTGAAAGCTGCAATTTGTAAGGTAGCTTGTTGAAATCTACACTTGAATTCCGGTTGCTCATTTCATTTACCTCAATTATAGTTGAAAAATAAAAAAGACGGGGGGAAGTTTCCACCCGTCTTTGATTTTACTTTACTTGACTTTTTTCTGTACAACAAAACAGGCGGAAACTTTATTTGAGTCGCCACCAGCACCAGTTGATGTTGTAAAGATAATTTTTCATAATGCCTTTAATATACCACAAAAAAAATATTTGTCAAGCACAATTGTTGATTTTTTCAAATATTAAGCAATCTTTTTATATTGCCTTTTGCGATTTTTTCAAATACGGTTTCCGAAATCCGGCCTGAGTCTTTCAGTTCTGTCAGGAATCCTGCAAGCGGCAACTTCTGAGCGGCATAACAGATATCGGTACCGAAACACAAACGGTCCTGAAATTCATTGAGAAACTTTACTGCATAGTCAACATCTCTGGCCAATGCATTGTAGCCGCTTCCGGCAGAGAGATCGCCCCAGAGATTCTTGTAACGCCGGAACAATTTGGGGACAGCACCTTCTTCCTTTATGGGGTAAGCGGGATAAGCGCAATGATCCGCAACCGTTTCAAGTTTCCCCATTTCACTCCAGAATGCAGGACCGTGCCCGAAAAGGATCAATTTCGGGAAACGGCGCAAGACCATTTCCAACTGAGGCAACCCCGGATCATCCACAAGTCCGTAACGCTGTCCGACATACATGGTATCATCAAAAATGACAGGAAGTCCTGCGGCTTCAAACTGCTTGAAAATATTCAGGACTCTGGGATCTTTAAAATACATATTGGGCATAAACTCCCCTACTCCGAGACAGCCATGCTCCTTGAACCAGTTTATCCACGGAGAAAAATCGGTAAACACTGAATTATCTATCCCCCGCGGATCGATATTGAAAAACGGGAGAAAACGATCAGGATAGCGACGGCATATTTCCAATATCTCCTGATTGGACTGGGGCAAATAGGTTTCCGGACCGATCAGCGGCAGCAGGATCCCCTTTTCGATTCCCAGTTCATCATATCTTTTGATCACATCTTCCGCCGTACAAAATTGAATGACTCCGTCTTGCGGCGGTGAGTCAAAAAGATAAGCATGTGCATGAATATCTATAAACATAAAATCCTCCATAATTTTATTTTACATCCAGAGAACGGCGCATCCCCTCTCCAAGAAAATTGAACGATATCACAGCAATAAAAAGAGCAACTCCGGGAAAAAATGTCAGATGCCAGTAATCGAGTGGATTATCAAAGGCCTGTCTGAGCAGCCCTCCCCAGCTGGCGGTCGGCGGCTGAACACCGAAGCCGAGGAAACTCAGTCCGCTTTCAGCCAGGATCGCACCGGCAACTCCGAAAGTAAAACTTATAAGTATCGGTCCGGTAATATTGGGCAGCAGATGGCAGAACATGATCCTGCATGGAGAAACTCCGGTAACTTCACAACTCTGCACATAAGGAAGCGAACGCTGCTTCAAAGTCTCGCCCCGTACCAGAAAAGCCAATCCGATCCACCCGGTAAGTCCGATCACTCCGATCACGATCAATATGGATTGTTCAAATTGCCGGTCGCCGAGGAGCGACATAAGGATAAGTAAAAGCAGAAATGTAGGAAAACACATCAATATTTCCACCACTCTCATCACCACTAAATCGACAACATTCCTGTAAAATCCGGCGATCAGACCGACTGTTGCTCCTATCAGCATAGAAATAACCGTTGCGATCAGCCCAACAGCAAGCGAAGCTCTGGCTCCATAGATCATCCTGGCTGCAACAGAGCGTCCGACCTCGTCTGCGCCAAGCCAATGGCGTCCGGAAGGACCTTCAAACGGTGGAGCTGTCATTTCAAAAGGTCCGTAAGGAATTGGCGCAAAAAGAGTAAACAAAGCCTTTGAAGTTTCACTCCGGTAGTCTTTTTTATCTATCTTCGGAGCAACAAACAAAAATGGCAGTATCAAGATCACAGCGGCAGCAGTTCTGAATACATTACGGTATTTCAATCTGCAGCTTGCAATAAACAATAACAGAAAAACAGCCAAATAGTTAAAAAGCTGCTCAATGATAACTTCTGTGCTGTCAGGAGCAAAAAAACTCCGTAAAAAAGGCATGGAAACCCCACCGGAAGCATCGATCATAAAAAGCGGTCTGCCGTTGGCAATAAAAGGAGCGTAGAGCGCGGGAATCAACAACAAAAGCACTCCGGTCATTCCGGCTATCGCCATGGGATCTCGAAAAAAACGGCGGAAAGCTATGGAAAAAAGAGATTCATTTTCCATAAAGCCGATCCAATTCTCCATTAAGGCATGGAGTGAAATTTTTTCGCCACTCCGGATCTTTCAATTCTTCGACCGTAAAAAAACGCACCTCATCGATCTCCTCTTTCTGAAAATCAAAGGGGCCGTCAGAAACAGTCTTAAAAACTCTGGCATCTTCAGATTCTATCTCATTGCGGATCTGAACATCAAAAAGAAATTCCAATTCTGTATCTTCCGGCAAACCAAGTTCTTCGGCAAGTTCCCTTCCGGCTCCGGCAAGAAAATCTTCTCCGGCTGCGAGATGACCTCCTACAGACGCATCCCACTTTCCCGGTTGGATCCTTTTGCAGGCGGCCCTTTTCTGCAGCAGCAGCCGCCCGTCAGAAGAAAATACAAATACATGTGCGGCGTGGTGCAGCAAAGCATTGTTGCCGTGAGCTTCACTCCGCAGGGCCTGCCCGGTCTTTTTGCCTGCCGCGTCGTAGATATCTATAAGTTCGCTCATGATTTTACTTGCGGATGATCGCCAGTAATTCATCCCGTTTGGCATTCATCAGTTCCGGGGTATCCGCTTCCACTATAAGACGAAGCAGCGGTTCTGTATTGGATGCCCGGACATTGCACCACCAGTTATCATATTCGGCTGAAACACCGTCAAGTTCGAAAACATGTCCGTCGCGACAATACTCTTTGATTTCGGCAAGAATGGTCTTGGGATCGCGGCTCACTTTGGAGTTGATCTCGCCTGACGAAAAATATTTCCGCAAAGGAGCTACGAGTTCATGGAGCTTTTTACCGGATTTTGCCAGCAGATTGGCAAGCATCACCACGGCAAGGCCCTGAGATTCGGCGGTAAAGTTCTGCTTGAAATAATAGTGTCCGGAAAGTTCTCCGGCAAACACAGCTCCGGTTTCCCGCATCTGGGCTTTGATAAAAGCATGTCCGACTCTGGACTGGATCGGAGTTCCGCCGAGAGATTTGATACATTCGGGCACAGCTCTGCTGCTCCGGAGATCATAAAGTATCACAGCCGGGCCGTTACTGAGGATATCCTGTGCTATGAGTGCAGTAAAGAGATCCATGGGAATGAT
>JAFVRT010000112.1 GCA_017504125.1 Lentisphaeria bacterium | reverse complement strand
TTTTGCTGTCATTTCCACTTCGATTCCGAAACGCTCCGAAGTAAGAACAAGATTCTGGATCACTTCACGCTTGAATGCTTTGTAACAGGTTTCCATGTCTGACAGGTGGATATCAGAAAAGAAGTTTGACCAGAAAGTAAGAAATTTATTGCCCATTTCATGACGGAAATACCGGACTTGACCGGGAGTTCCCATAAAGCGGGAACCGTAAACCACATCTGCTTTGCCGCTTACCAGAGGAGCAAGCACGACAGGATAATCTTCTGGAGTGTATTCAAAATCTGCATCCTGGATCATAACAAATGGCATCGTTGCTTCGGAAAAACCGCGGATCAAAGCTGCGCCTTTGCCCCGGTTGACTTCCTGATTGAGCAGTTTTACTCTGGGATTTCCGGCAAAAGTCTGGAGCTTTTCCCAGGATTTATCTTTAGATGCATCATTGACGATGACCAATTCCCCTACTTCCGGTCTGGCCAGAACATTTCTTACAATGGTTTCAATGGTGGATTCTTCATTGTAAACCGGCATTACGACCGACAATATGTTTTCAACATCCATAGTTTATTTTTTTCCCAATTCATTTGAACGGGCAGCAGCAGCCCTGACTGCCTGAATCACGATTCCGTTGAATCCCCGTTCAGCAAGTTTTTCCAATCCGCGGGATGTTGTCCCTCCGGGGCTGGTTACCTGATCTTTAAGTATTGCCGGATGTACTCCGGACTCCAACACCATGGCCGCACTGCCGAGAACGGTTTGTGCCGCCAACTTCAGCGCAGTATCTCTGGGAAGTCCTTCTGCGACTCCTCCGTCAGCCAACGCCTGAATGAATTCAAAGACATAAGCCGGACCGCTGCCGGAAAGTCCAGTAACAGCATCCAGCAATTTTTCAGGAACCTGTACGCCAAGGCCGACTGCATTAAAAATCTTTGCGGTGAATTCAAGATCACACTTTGTACTTCCGGCAGCTCCGGAGTATGCTGCAGCTCCCTTTCCCACCAGAGCCGGAGTGTTGGGCATGACCCGGATGATGCGGTCATTACCGGTCAATTCCTTCAGCGTTTCAACAGTAACTCCGGCGGCAATGGAAATCACAAGTTTGCCGTTGAATTTACCGCGAAGCGGTTCCAATGCAGCGGTGATATATTGAGGTTTTACGGCAACAAGCACATTTTCCGCTTCTGCAAGAGCCGCAGCTGCATCAGATGCACAACAAATCCCGGTCGCTTCTGAAAAAGCTCCGGCGGCCTGGGGATCGACATCAAATGCGGCAAGGTCAGCAGGCGGAAACAGACCGGCTTTTACAATTCCTCCGGCAATGGCTGTAGCCATTTTTCCGGCTCCGATAAATAAGAGTTTGCTCATGATCAAAAAATCCCCTCTTTACTTCATTGTTTTTACAGCACTGTATATCAATACGCCAGCACCAAGGATATGGAGATACCAGGAAAACCATATAAGTTTTCCTTTTCTGACAAAGTTTATCAAAAGAGCCAGGGCTCCGAAACTCACCAGACCTGAGAGCACGATACCAGAGATGAGTTGCGGAGCAGAAAATGTTTCCACCACCGTGTTATTGCCTTTCAGAAGTGAAAGTATTTCCAGAAAAGCCGCCCCGCCGATCGCCGGGATCGCCAACAGAAATGAAAAGGCTGCAGCAGACTCCCGTTCAACTCCGGTGATGATGGCGCAGGAAATCGTTGAACCGGAACGGGAAATCCCCGGAACTATCGCCACCGCCTGAACAACTCCGACAGTCAGAGCTTGACGCCAGGTGAGCTGAGAAAGGGTTTTCGGTTTTTCTCCTTCGGAAAGCTGGATGAGTTTTTCTTTGGCAGAAAGCCGGAGCAATGATGCCGTTATGAGAAATCCGAAGCCTACGACCGGCAGAGAACTCGACAACATCGAATCCCACCCGGTAAGCTTGAGCGTTACTCCCAGTATACCGGCTGGTATGCTGCCGAGAATCACAAGCGCGATAATGTGAAGATTTTCTTTTTTGAGCAAGCTCCAGAGCGTTTTGAAATAAAAAATCACAATTGCAATCAGGGAGCCTGCGTGGAGCATGATCGAAAGAGTCATGCTGTCAGAAGGACGGAATTTGAACAGTTTGCTCAACAGTTCCAAGTGACCGCTGGAACTGACCGGCAGAAACTCTGTCAATCCCTGTAAGACCGCCATAATGGCGACAGTCAGATAATTTTCCATGGAATATGATTCTTTCTGGATTTATATGGTTGTATAAAATTACGGGACGGCAGCATTTATATTGATGTTTATTTCAGGCCGATCATTTTTATTTTCCGTCCGGGATGGCTGAGGCTGCTGTGGGGAGGAAATTTCCGGTTCGGCCACCGGAGCTTTTTTTACAGCATCAATGGAGTTGTCCACATTGTTTTTTACTTTGTTCCAATAAAACTCCACTTGAGTAACTGTTTTGCTTTTGAAATCAGAATTGAAGTAAAAAACACATGCAACACCTACTGCTGCCGCCAGTATGAAACCGAATATTATTCCGAGTATAAAACACCCGCTGCTGGTAAATCCGAACATAAAATAAAACCTTGTTTTTTAGAGTCAACCTTTGATCAATTGCTGGGCCGCAATGAATTTGAATTCAAGCACCGGGAAAACTGTTGTACAGGAGATCTTGGGAGGCGGCGAGGCAAATCCGAAATATTCCAAGCGGTGTTTGTGCATGCGGAACATGCTTATTGCTCCCCTGGAGCCTCTGCCTATATAGAGCAGATCACGAAACTCACCGGAGTTTTCTCCTATTATCAGTTCCAATGTCCCCGGAATACCATAATGTAGACTTTTGGCATCGCATATCAGCAGCGCGACGCTGCGCTGTTCCAATGCAGCATCAATTCTGCGGAATCCTTTGGGCAAATTCATAGATTCGAGCTCGGCAGCAAGATATCTCTTACCGGAAAGCCGGGAAAATGTTTCCATGTTGAGTATCGGCAGCGTTTTGGCACAATATGAATTTTCGGGCAAATCTTCTGCTACAAAATCACCTTGCCGCACATTACTGCTCCCGAACGGGGAAATTGAATTGACTCCGTAAAAACCTTTGATAAGTTCAAGTTCCTGCGGAGAAACATCGGAATCAGGATCATTTTCCAGTACACTCAATCTGTCGACAGTAATGCCTGTTCCGGCAGAAACCTCCTGGAAATTGAAACCATGTTCACAGCGCAAAGCAAAAAGATTTTCATTTATATTATTGCGTTTCTCGGAGTTTTTTTGAGTTGCCATCCACAAATCTTTCAAAATTACGATCGTGGATGCATCTGCCTTCAGATATTCCATTATTCCGTCAAACTGCTTTCTGGAAGGACGAAGTTTGTTATGGAGCAGGTAACAGACTGAAGGCGATGTCAAACCGAGATACTCAGCCAGGCCGCGCTGAGTCAGTTTGCGTTCCTTCAGCAAACGGGAAACTTCGATCCCGAATTGTTCCGGGGAAATATTTGTATGCATGCAAAAAAACCTCGTAAAAACACCGTCAAAACTACTCAATGAGAATATAGCATAATAATGGATTAATTCAACTCTGAAATGTTTTTTACCGGTAAAAAATTCAAAATATTTTTAAAATCATCGGGAATTTCCGATTTGAACATACATTTCCTTTGGTCTGACGGATGCGGCAGTTCAAGTTTCCAGGCATGGAGTAATTGCCGTTCGATACCTTCCACACTGCTGCGTGTGCCGCCGTACAACTGATCCCCCAGTACCGGGTAGCCCAAATGGCTCATGTGAACCCGGATCTGATGTGTCCTGCCGGTTGCGATCTTTACTTTGACCAAAGAAAATTCGATATTGTTCATAACACCTGAGCCGACGACATTATAAGATGTGATGGCATTTTTTCCATTGCGCTCCACTACAGCCATTTTCTGCCGGTTCACAGGATGACGGCCGATAAGGGTCACGATTTCTCCGGAAGGACGCCGGGGAACTCCCCGGACCAGAGCCAGATAGGTTTTTGCGACTTCTCTGTTGGCAAATGCTCTGCCGAGATGGAATTGAGCCTCCGGAGTTTTTGCAATGACCAGGCAGCCGGAAGTATCTTTATCAAGCCGGTGGACTATTCCCGGACGGCTGTTTACAGAAAGACCGGCTGCCAATGACGGATAACGCCCCAGTATCGCATTGAGTACTGTGCCTGTCGGATTTCCGGCAGCCGGATGGACGACAACTCCTGCCGGTTTGTTGATGACCAGCATCACATCATCTTCATAGATGATCGGAAAATCAAAATTTTCCGGGGCAGGGGGGGCCGGCAGCTGAAGTTCCGGCATATCGATCCTGATCTTCATGCCGGACTGCACAGGAAATCTCGGAACATCAAGGATCTTATCATCACAACTTATCAAGCCGTCCTTTATCAGTTTCTGCAAAAAAGTTCTTGATGAATCAGGAAGCAGTCTTGAAAGAGCGCGGTCAAGTCTTTCCCCGGAATCCTCCGGAGCTATGGTAAACTCAAGATTCGGCACAAGCAGACTCCCGGCGGCGGAAAAAATATGTCATCATTACAGTTCCGATGGCAATCAGTACGATACCGATCAACTGGGCCGGTGTAAAAAGATCCCATATCAGCTTGTGATCACCTCTGGCGAATTCATTGATAAAACGCAAGATCCCGTAAATGATAAAATAACTGGATACGGCAATTCCGCGCGGAGCTTTTCTGACCAGATAAAAATAGAGTACGGCACAGAGCAGATTTTCTCCGGCTTCGTATAATTGTACCGGATGAAGCGGAGCTTCCCCATACTGTCTTGCCGGATCACTCCCGGCCGGATATGAGATTCCGATAAACAGTTCAGTAGGTTTGCCATAGCAGCAGCCATTGAGGAAACATCCGATCCTGCCGAATGCATGAGCAACAGCCAATGCCGGAGTGAAACCGTCAAGCATCCTTACCATATCTATTTTTGTAAAACGGCTGTAGACTACCAGAGAGACAGCCGCGAGAATAAAACCTCCGTAATAGACCAGTCCGCCGCGGTCGATCCGGAGTATTTCCCAGAGATTATTGCGGTAGAGATCAAAAAATTGCACCACATAAAATATTCTGGCTCCGACAACTCCGGCGATCAGGGCGACCAACAGCGCATTGGAACATTGATCTTTGGTCATATTGGTATATTTGTGGTTGCTGTTCAGGATAATTCCTGCGGCAACCAATCCCAGAGCAGCCATTACGCCATACCAACGGATGGCCAGAGGACCGATTTGCAAAGCTATTGGGGACATCAGTTGTTTTCTCCTGTCATCTTATGTGCAATGTATTCTATCAGCATCACCAGTAAAAATCCTGCTGCAGCAAGCAATACCGCCCAGAGAACATTACTGTCCCATTCCGGTATCATATTGCTGTTGGTGATAACATTTCCGGTTTTCCACGGCCATACTTTACGGAGTGATCCCAGCATGAAACCGATGAGTACTGTTACCGTGATATCATTATATTTTTTCAACAGCCATGAAAGCAGGCGGACAAAAAATGTGATCCCTGCCACTATTCCGCAACAGAACAAAAACAGGATCAGTAAGTTGGAAAGCAGATTGATTCCGGATTTCAATTCGTGGACCGCATTGAGGATGCAGTTGTATTTTCCCAGCAGCAGCAGTATAAAACTGCCGGAGATCCCCGGCAGGATCATAGCGCATACGGCAATGGCTCCGCACAGTACAATATACCATTTGCCATCCGGCGGTGAATTCAAAATGGGGAGTCCTACTATCAGAAATCCGGCAGCAGCTCCGATCAGCAGCGCAGCAAAACGGCTGAAACACCATTTTGACACCTGCTTGATGACGGTGATGAT
>JAFVRT010000111.1 GCA_017504125.1 Lentisphaeria bacterium | reverse complement strand
TGCTTTGACTGAAGTAAAAAAACTCCTTGATTCCGGAGTGGCTCCGTTGAAGATCGTGGACGATATACTCATACCTGCAGTTAATGCTGTCGGGGAAAAATTTGAGAAAAAAGAGTACTTTCTGCCCCAGTTGATGTTTGGAGCTTCCGCCATGCGTAAAGCTATGGAATACCTGAAGCCGTTACTGCTCAAGACTCAGAAGGAGCGTTCTGCCGGTCCCGTATTTGTTGTTGCAACTGTAGAAGGTGATATCCACGATATCGGTAAAAATATCCTGACTTTACTGTTGGAAAATTACGGCTTTACCGTGATCGATCTCGGTAAGGATGTCCCTTGTGCCAAAGTTCTGGAAGCTGCTCTTGAAAATAAGGCTTCCTTTATCGGACTTTCAGCATTGATGACCACTACTATGCCGAGAATGAGAGAAATGGCGGAACTGTTGAAGAAAGAAAATGTGAAGATCCCGCTTTTTGTCGGAGGTGCCGCTGTGGATAGCGAATTTGCCGGATCAATAAACGCTTTTTATTCTCCGGATGCCATGGGAACAGTTCGCATGGCCTTGGAGATGCTGAAGTGAAATTTGCTCTTTCACTCGGCGGAAATATCGGAAATGTCCAAGCCAATTTCGATCTTGTCGCCGGAGAACTTGCCCGTGCCGGGGTGAAAAATATCTGCCGCAGCCGCATTTATGTAACTGCGCCTGTCGGTTGTGTGCCGGGAACTCCGGATTTTCAAAATCAGGCTCTCACCGGAGAATGTCCATTTGAAGCAGAAAAACTCTTTTCTCTGCTGCAAAGTCTTGAACGCCGTTGCGGCAGGCCGGAATTCCACACCAGTCAGGAAGCCCGTACTTTGGATTGTGATCTGATCCTGTGGGGCATGGAGAAAATTGATACTCCGCTTCTTACTGTGCCCCATCCGCGGGCAAGAGTTCGGCAGTTTGTATTGGAACCATTGGCTGAAATTGCTCCGGATATGTGTTTCCCCGACGGGACAAGTGTCGGTTACTGCTGGGCATCGCTGCAGAAAGAACTGGCGTAGAGCGAAAGACTGTTGTCCCTTGCTCCCATAATAACTATCAGATCTCCGGGAGCACTCAGAGCAAGAAGTTCATTGCGGAGCTGTTCCCGATCATCGGAAAAAGTGTACTGTTCCGGGTGCTTTGCGCGTTGTTTCCATTCCGCGATGACTTCCTGTGAAGTCGGTTTGAAACTTGAGGTGCCTCCGGCATAAAAAGGGGGCAACATGAAAAAACGGTCTTCAGAGCGCAATGTTTTTTCCAATGTTTCAAATAATTCATTCCGGAAAAATCCCAATGGACCGAAGCCGTGGGGCTGAAATACTGCGAATATCCTTTTTTCCGTTATTTCAGCCAGCATGTTCAGGCAGGATGCGATTTTTTCCGGATTATGAGCATAATCATCGTACACTGGAACTCCCTGTGAAGTTGTTCCCGCACAGTCATTACGGCGTTTTATTCCTTCAAAAGAGTGTATGGCCTGCAGAGCTTTTGCCTGCGGCATACCCATAAGTTCCAGCATCGCAAAAATTGCAAGTGCATTGGCAGCAGTATGGCGGCCTGGGGCCGGAAGTATGACTTTATGCAGGTCATTAAAAACAGCTGCCGGAGTGTTTTTTCCGGATCCGTCAGCAATTACAGAATATTCCGAGATGAAGTATTCTGAATCCGGGCGTTTTACGGTATCAAATATTTTCAGCTGCAGTCCGGGATTGTTCAAAAAGGGTTTTACCGCTTCGACCACCTGACGCTCAATAACCGCTCCTTTGCGGGTGCGGTTGAGAAATGTTCCGAATACTTCTGCAAGTTCCTCCTTGCTGTAGTGATCGGTTCCCATATTGAGGATAATTGAATAATCCGGAGTGTAATTCAGCAGACTCTTGTCGCTTTCATCAGCTTCAAAAACAAAATATTTACCGGATCCCTGATGAAAATTACCTGTTGAAGATCCTGTTGCAAAGCGTTTAGATATTGCTCCGTTCAAAAAACCGGAATCTTCTCCGCAATTAGTTACTGCTTCTGCCATATAAGCAGTAACTGTACTTTTGCCGCAGCTGCCGGCAACAGCTATCGAACAGAGATCATCATGCTGCTGTTGGAGCTTGAGCAGTTCCGCCAACAGTTGAGAACGGTGTATGCGCCTGATCCCCGGTGCTGCGAGAAAATCCGGATTATCTTCTTCTATGGCACTGGAATATATAAGTGCATCCGGGAGCCCCGCCTTTGCAAAAGAACCGTCTTGAGGAAATAATTCGATCCCCTGATTGCGTAAAGGACCGAAGATATGGGAATTTTCTTTCTTTCCGGCATCACGGTCGCTGCCGGAAACCCGT
>JAFVRT010000110.1 GCA_017504125.1 Lentisphaeria bacterium | reverse complement strand
TCGTAAACCTTGCCGTCAACGACGAATTCGTAACCGGCAATCTTTATATCATCAGCGAAAATATCATCGATATTCTCAATGGTGAGTTTTCCTGCTTCGGCATTGTTGAGTTCGCTTTCCGCGTCGATCGAATCACCTCCGATGATCCAAGGAGCAGCAACATCCACTACAGAAGCACTTGCGATGAGTTTGTTGGAAACAAGTTCCGCATTGCCGACCTGGGTGGCGGTCAATTCGGCGGTATACTGACCGATACCGAATTGTTTATTTTCGTAGTGGTCAGCAATATAACCCTTTATTTCATCAAAGGAAACGACAGTTCCATAGACAGTTCCTTCATAGACGATATCTCCTTCAGCATCTTTGATGACCAGTTTGTACTCTACATCAGAATCATCATCGGCACTTTCCCAGGCGAAGGTGAAGGCGTCATTTGTCTGGAACATGGCAAGTTTACCATTCAGCACCGGAGCAACATCATCAGCGACATCAAAACTGACAGTTGCGCCTTCGCTGCGTCCGCCGTTGGCATCCACGGCGTAAAGTGTTGCAGCATAACCTTTTCCTGCCTCCATGGCGGGCAGCGTGATATTGAGGATGCCGTCCTTTACTTCAGAAGCGGAAACTGAATAAACCGTTCCTTCTATTTCCAGTTCATATTTCCGGATATTTTCATAAGGCAAAGCGTGATAAACGGTATGGAACGAAAGCGTTCCTCCTTTGCCGCTGGTAACAAGACCGGAAACTTCATAATTTCCATTACCTGGATCAACATTGCTGCCATAATAACTCATTTTCTGCACTCCTTTGGGTTCAGGACCACTTTTTATATTATAAACATTACTTATTTTTCTGCAATTTTCTTAAAACCGTACTGCCCGCCAAAGCTGTTTTTTCAGAATCAGGGCACAATAATACTGTAAAAATACGGTTTTTGATTTAAGATAACACCCCCCGGCACTTTTTTCAACCCCTTTATTATAAATAATATGCTTTTTTTGCTTTTTTCAGAGGTAATTTTAAAAGTCATCCCTAAAAGGCAAAGGAGATAATCACAAAAAGCGGTAAAGGGTAGTTTGAACATGCTGCCTGTAAGGTAACAGCCGAAAACGCTCCCCGGGCAGATCGATGCGAGGGCACTTTGACATTTTTGAGGACTTTTGAAATTACCTCTTTACATAAAACTCTGTGCCGCTTAAAGATCTTGAAAAAGTAAAACTACCCGTATAGGGAACAGACCCAAAAGAAAAAAAACGGGGCCGCCGGAGTTTTGCGGCAGTCCCGTTAAAAAACCGGCAGCAGCGTCAGAAACCGTCCCGTTCCCGGAAAAACGCCCTGGCTTTGACCAGAGAGATCACATTGAAAACCAGCAATGCCGTCCGGAGCATTATAAAGATCGCCGCTCCGGCGATCACACAGCAGAGCACCAGCAGAGATGTACTGCGGTAAACCACCAGCAGCTGCCATACCAGCACCGCATAACTCAAAAATGTAAAAAACGCAGAAACAGCACAGATCCCGACCGCCCAGCGTCTGCGGCAGAGCATGGCGATATTGCCGGTAAGTCCGGCAGCTGCAATAAGCACCACCGAAATCAATTCCGCGATCAACGCCCACATAAAGGCGGCATTGCCGCTTTTGCCCACAAATATGAGAAAGAACACAATGAAGGGAAGTTCAAGAGTACGCAGAGCAACCATGACCAGATCTACAATGGTCCAGGCAACAGTAAAATTGGGCATCTTGAGTTTGAGGGCACCGGGGAGAGGATCGATCATGTCGTACATAATGACAGCTCCTTTTTGTGATCAGGACAGAAAAAATGGAGGCGTGGATCGGAGTCGAACCGATTTATGCGATTTTGCAGACCGCTGCCTGACCGTTTGGCTACCACGCCTCGTTTTCACAATAATATACACGATATTTTACAAAAGTCAAGAGGAAAAAGCAGAAAAGATTTGAAAAAACCGTATTCCGGGTGTATTTTTTATGAATAGTACCCCATTAAAGATTTTTAAAAGCAGAAAACTGTCCCGGCAGAGAACAGAACCTTATGGATTGAAAAAAACGCTTTGAGATTTTTTAAGGGTTTTCAGATTTCTTGAATGAAGCATGAAAGGTTTTACCTGAAAGCATGAAAAAACAGAAGTCATCCATCGAACTTATTCTGAGCGATGAAGTGCAGAGCCTGCTGGATGATGTGGCCGCCTTGATCGATGCCAGGGTAACATTTTTCGGCCCCGACGGAACCGGATTGCGGCGCGGCAAAGAGATGAGCAACAGCGAATTCTGCCGCCATATCCAATCCTGTCCGGGCGGATTGTGCCGCTGTCAGGAAATGGATCTGAAAAAACAGCAGGAGGCCGCCGCCGCCCGCGATGTGGTGCTGTACCGCTGCCATGCCGGAGCGCATGAGATCGTGGCTCCGGTGTTTCTTCACGGCAAATGTGCCGGTTTTCTCATGATCGGTCAATTCCGCATAGATGATGAACTGCCTTCCGGAACTCCGGAACTTCAGGAGTATTACCGTAAATTACCCCGCTTTTCCGCAGAAAAACTTGCGGCGATCACCGGATTGTTCCGTACTCTTATCGACTATATCTCGATCCGGGAACTTGCGGTACTGCAAAGCGATCAGCTGCGCCTTGACATCGACCGTTACATTGCCAAACACGGCCATGAAGATATAAAACTCCCCGATATGGCCAGAAAACTCGGCAGAAGCGTTTCGTCGATCTCACAATTTCTGCGCCGTAACTACGGCACCGGCTTCAAGGAACTTCTCATCGCCCACCGCCTCAAACTGGCTGAAAGTTTCCTGAGATCCCACCCCGAAGCCACCGTTGCCGAAGCGGCTTTCGCCGCCGGGTTCCAGGACCAATTTTATTTTTCCCGGCTTTTCCGCCAGCGGCGCGGAGTGCCGCCGGGTGAATACCGGGAACAACTGCGGAACTCCATGCAGAGCAAATAACAGGTTCCCGCCCAAAAATTCAGGGCTGCTGCGGAGCTTTTTCAAGATCCTGCAGCAGCCCGTCCTGTATTATTCTGAAATCTCAGGCCTTTTCCATAAGCAGCAATGCTTCGCGCCCGGTCATTCCGGGCTTGACACCGCAAGCTGCCGCGGTGGAACTGCATTCAGCTATTACAGCAGCCAGAAGTTCCTCGGTATTCCCGACTCCTCTGGCAATGGCAAAACGGTCGCCCATTTTTTCAGCTGCCGCCATGGAAAAATAACCGCAGCCCAAATTGGCTTTCTGCCCCTGTATCAACAGAATAACGCTGTTTGCTGTAGGAAGCGTTACTGCGGAAAATTCCATATTTTCCAAAGTTATCGTCATAATTCCACTTCCACTTTTTCGCGCATACGCATCACTTTAGCCAAAGCTTCCTCGACATCTTTGCCGCGGGCAAGACAGACACCGAGGCGGCGGTGGCCCTTGAGTTCGCCTTTGCCGAAAATACGGATATCGGTACCGGCTTCCACCAAAGCATTTTCAATGCCGAAAGAAACCGCATTGGAGTTGCCGTCGACCACGATAGCCTTGGAAGCCGCCGGGCCGTAGAACTCCACTTTGGGAATGGGCAATCCGAGTACCGCCCGGGCGTGAAGATCAAATTCAGAAAGATTCTGCGAGATCATTGTGACCATACCGGTATCATGGGGACGGGGACTGACTTCGCTGAAGATCGCCTTGTCGCCCTTGATGAAGATCTCCACACCGAAAATACCGTAACCGCCCAGAGCGGCAGTGATATCTCCGGCGATATGGCGTGCTTCATAGAGAGCTTCAAGCGACATTGCCTGAGGCTGCCAGGACTCCTGATAGTCGCCGTTGACCTGGTGGTGTCCGATAGGTTCAAGGAAGATCGTGCCGCTGTTGCGGGTACGGATGGTCAACTGGGTGATCTCATAATCGAAATCCACAAAACCTTCCACGATGACCCGTCCGGCTCCGGCGCGTCCGCCCTCCTGAGAAACTTTCCACGCTTCATCGATGTCATCGGCTTTTTTAACAGTACTCTGACCGTGGCCGGAGGAACTCATGATCGGTTTCACCACACAGGGGATCCCGATTTCGTCAATGGCTTTGCGGTATTCATCATAATTGTCAGCAAAGCGGTAGGGCGAAGTGGGCAATCCCAGTTTTTCAGCAGCCAGACGGCGGATACCTTCACGATTCATGGTAAGTCTTGCGGCACCGGCGTTGGGAATGACGGTATAACCTTCTTTTTCAAGTTCCACCAGGGTATCGGTGGCAATGGCTTCCACTTCCGGAACGATGAAATCGGGCTTTTCCAATTCGATCACCCGGCGGAGTTCAGCCCCATCCAGCATATTGATCACATGGCCGCGGTGAGCGACCTGCATACCGGGAGCATTGGGATAACGGTCCACAGCTATGGTTTCGATGCCAAGACGCTGCATGGCAATAACGACTTCGCGGCCGAGTTCTCCTGCGCCGCAGAAAAGCACTTTTGTTGCTTTGGAGGTCAATGCAGTTCCGATCATAATAAATCTTTCCTTTCTCTTGTTATGGAAAATATCAATTTACTTTGCACCAGGCGGAAATACCGGCCGGAAGAAATTTTCCGGTACTTTCGGGGATGGTCATTTCTTCCCCTTCGATAACGGTTTCCGCGCCGAAAATATCCCGTACCATACGGGAAAACACTTCAAGTGAAAATCCGGGCGAATGGCAGCTCAGCACCAGATTGAACTGCCGTTCCGGATCACGGAGTTCCCGGCAGCACATCAGCAGCTGCGGCAGATCGGTTTCGATCTTCCACACCTGTCCTGAGCTTCCCCGCCCGAAACTGGGCGGATCGAGAGCGATAAGATCATAACGGCTTTCGCGCCTGATCTCACGCCGGATGAATTTTTTCACATCATCAGTTATCCATCTGATCCTGTCGGGGACATGGGGATTGAGTTTCTGATTTTCCTGTCCCCATTCATTCATGCCCCTTGCGGCATCCAGATGACAGACCTTTGCGCCGCCGGCAGCCATGGCCATCGACCCGATACCGGAATAACCGAAAAGATTCAAAGCACTGTTGAAATTACCGCTTTGAAATCTTCCCCAGTTCCGGTATTGTTCGGCAAAAAATCCCAGATGACCGAAATTGGTGGGTTTCATTTTCAAGGTGAAAGAAGCATATTCCACCAGCCATGATTCGGGCAGTTTCTTTCTGAAATCCCATTTGCCGCCGCCGGAGTTGTCGCGGGTGAAGACCGCATGGGCCTTTTCCCATTCTTCCCGCTCCATAGTCGGTTCCCAGAAAGCGTTCAGCGCAGGACGCACCAAACGGTAAGGTCCGACCTGTTCAAGTTTTTTCAAATTGCCGCTGTCCAGCAGTTTGTAGGGCAGAATATCGTTTTTCATTTATTTTCCGTCTTTCGTTGCCATTTCTTCTGCCTGATAGACGATCTCACCGCCCCGGACAGTCATCAACACCCGGTTGGTATCATTTTCAAAAACCGCCAGATCGGTGCGCCGGGTGGGAAGCAATACTCCGCGGTCATCGAATCCGAACACTCTGGCAGGATTTGCCGTAACACTCTGGGCAGCATCATTTTCACTCAGATGTCCGCAGCTCATGAGGCTGTGCCAGCCGGTGTCCAGCATGGCGGAACTCCCCGCCAGCACACCTTCTTCGGTCTGAGAAAATCCGTCCCTGACCACGATCCGGGCGGGGCCGATAGAATACACTCCGTTGGGCATACCGGAAGCCATGGTGCCGTCGCTGATACCGATAAGGCGGTTCACCCGTTTGCAGCGGCAGACCAGATCCACGATCCTGGGGTGGATGTGTATACCGTCAATGATCATTTCAACTGTTACCCGGCGGTCGGTGAGAGCGATACCGATAAGTCCGATATCCCGCTGATGCAGCGGCGACATGCCGTTGAAAAGGTGGGTACAGTATCTTGCTCCGGCATCGACTGCCCGCAATGCGGAAACTTCATCGGCACAGCTGTGTCCCATGGAAGGCATCACGCCGTTTTCGCAAAGCAGTTCGATAAGTTTGTCGGCATTTTCCAGTTCCGGAGCGAAAGTCATAAGTTTGACCAGACCGCCGCCTGCGCTCAAAAGTTCTCTGGCAAATCCTGTATCTATGTCCGAAAGGAACTCTGCGGGCTGAGCTCCGCACTTCCCCGGATTGAGAAAGGGCCCTTCTATATTTATACCGATAGCCTCAGCTCCCTTTGACGGGCGGCGCATTTCGTTCACAAGATGCTCCAGATTGGCGAGCATATTCTCTTTTTTATCTGCCACGACAGTAGGGAAAAATCCGGTTACTCCGCGGCTGCACAGTATTTCGCACATGGAGGAAAAGGGATTTATGGAATCTGCCACCGCAGAACAATCGAATCCGCCGGCTCCGTGGATATGGGTATCTATGAAACCGGGAGTTATGTAGGCATTGGGAAAATCAAAAACTTCGATCCCGCTTTCCCGGCGGAATCCGGAGATCCCGCCTACAGCAAGGATGTTGCTGTTTTCAGAAAGCAGCGCACCGTTGCTGATACTTTCTTCGGGAGTTATCAGCTTTTGGGCACAAAACATCCGGCGGACACGGGCCATGATCAACGCTCCTCAGCTTTTCCCTTTTCCGGCAGAAAAAGAGAACGGTATTTCACGAAATATCCCGCGCCTGAAAGCACGGTGATAAGCACGATGCTCCACAAATAAGTCAGCCAGATATACCAGAGCCGGATACCGAACCATTTGGCATCATGCAGATAAGCAACTCCTCCGTCCATGACCCAGGCGAAACCGGCTATGGCCAGCATCACCATTTGGAGCGCGGTCTTGAGTTTTCCCCAGCGGTCGGCAGAAATCACCACCTGTTTTTTGGCAGCCAGAGTACGCAGACCAGTTACCATGAATTCACGGCACAGCACCAATACTGCAATAAATGCGGGCATCAATTCAAATTCGATAGCCATAAGCATGGTACCGGTAACGAATATCTTGTCGGCCAGAGGATCCATCAACGCTCCGAAATCACTGACTATATTGAATTTACGGGCAAGATAGCCGTCAAGAAGATCGGTAAGTCCGGCCAGGATCACCATGACATAGGCTATCCAGCGCAGCAGATACATCTGAGTTTGGCTTTTGCCGAAGTAATAGGGCTCTGCCAGAGTTGCCATAGCCACGAATATCAGCACCATAAAGATGCGGCTCACAGTAAGGATATTGGGAAGATTTTTCATTTTCACGCCTTTGATGATCAGATTATTTCAGCTTCCAGATCACCGCCTTTGAGCGGAGCCGCGATACGCACTCTCACACGATCGCCGGGAAGATATTTGAATTTTTTCTTTTTGGCAATGTAGACCACCTGATCGATCTCAGGAGCATCGGCATCACTTCTGGCGATCGCATAATCGCCGTCGACATCATCGATCATAACGGTCATTTCAGTACCGCATACTTTGGAATTCACAGCTGCAGTACGCAGATGCTGCCGGCGCATGAGTTCGCGGGCTCTGGCGGCACCGACATCGGCCGGAACCTGTTTTTTCATGGTGAAGGCCGCAGTTCCCGGTTCCGGAGAAAAAGCAAAAACTCCCAATCTTTCAAAACGGGCTTCTGCAGCAAAAGCAAGCAATTCCTGATAATCGGCCTCAGTTTCGCCGGGGAACCCGGCGATGAATGTCGTCCGCAAAGCTATTCCGGGAATGGCTTTACGCAATTTCACGATCAGCTCCCGGATCCATTTGGAATCCGTATGGCGGTTCATCGCTTTCAGCATGCGGTCGGAAATATGCTGTATGGGAATATCCAGAGCCGGGATAAATTTCTTTGCCCTGCTCAATACGCCGATGAGTTCATCGGTATAGTGAGCAGGATGCGTATAAAGGATCCGGTAACGGAAATCCCCCGGAACTTTTTCCAGAGCAGTAAGCAGCATGGCTAAATTTTCGCCGCCGCTGCCGAAAGCAGTAGTATCCTGGGCGATAAGGATCAATTCTTTCACACCGCCTTTTATCAGCTGTTCAGCTTCAGCGATACATGATGCGATGGAACGGGACTTTTTATCCCCGCGCAGCTGCGGGATCAGACAGTAAGCACAACGGTTGTCGCAGCCGTCCGCGATCTTCAGATATGCCACATGGGGCAGAGTAAGCTGCAGTCTGACCGGAACCTGCGGACCGTACTCCGGCAGCGGGATTATTTTTTCCAGTTCATTGGGCCCTGCCCAGAGATCGACTTCGGGAAAACTCTGTTTGAAATCTTCAACTTCCGGATGGGCGGCAAGACATCCTGCGACCACCAGACGGCCTTCCGGATGAGTTTGCTTCCATTCTGCTCCGGCGGAGATCGCTTCGGCAGCTTCTTCGCGGGCACTGGCCAGAAAAGCACAGGTATTGATGATATAGCATGAGGCATTTTCAGGATCGAATGTCAATACGCTGCCCGCAGAAACATACGCACCGGTGATGATCTCTGTATTGACCAGATTTTTCGGACATCCGAGAGAAACCGCATAAACTGTTTCTCTGCAGCGTCCGGAACCGTTTTTTACCGCCATATGAAAATTACTCCGTAAAGATATACACAAACACAATGTTAAATATATACTGTACTGCGGCTTTTTGCAAATGAATATGTGTTTTTTTTTGCAATTTGATGCTTGATTTTTTCTGTCAATACCTTATTGTGAAACATGCATGGAGAAAATACCGGCACGGAATAAATCCGCAAGATCCGGACAGAGGATTTGAAGTAAGAGGAGAAAATGTATGAAAAGAATTCTTATTGCCGTAACATCCCACGACAGAATGGGGTACAGCGCAGAGCAGACCGGCCTGTGGCTGGAGGAGTTTGCGGAAATCTATTACCGCTTTGCTGAATGCGGATTTGAAGCCGTCGTAGCTTCGCCTTCAGGCGGTGAGGTCCCAATAGATCCCAGAAGTGTAGGCCGGAGATTTCTCGGTACTGACGGCAAACGCTTCATCGCCGGCAATGACCCGGTACTTGACGAAACCCGGAAACTTGCCGATGTCGATCCCGATGACTTCTGCGCCCTTCTTTATCCGGGGGGATACGGCCCCATGTGGGATCTTGCCAACGACCACCGCAACGCCCGGATCGCTTCATCGTTTTTTGAACGGGATAAACCGGTCGGTGCAGTAGGCCACGGTGTCGCGGCTCTGCTCAAAGCCAGAAGATGCGACGGTTATCCTGCTGTATACGGCAGACGCCTTACCGCGCTGTCAAATGAAGAAGAACGGGATATGGGACTTGACGGACTCATGCCCTTCATGCTGGAGGAACGGCTGAAAGAATTGGGTGCGGTATACTGCTCCGGGAGCAGCTGGCGGCCCCATGTGGTTTCTGACGGCAATCTGATAACCGGACAGAACCCCAAATCGGCGGGCAATGTGGCAGAAGCCATGATACGGGTGATCCGCCGCAACAGCGGCACGATACCCCTCTGCCGTGCGGTCGCCTGGCGTTACGATCTCATCAGTGTCCTGAAGTGAATTCTCTCACTCCATGAGAGAAAGATTGTTGCGGTGGATCACTTCGTCTTCAGTTTCATTGCCAAGGAGCTGATGCAGCTCCCGTGAATCGTGTCCTGCCACCTTGCGGCACTCCGGAGCTGAAAAATTCACCAATCCTCTGGCGATCACATTACCGTCGGCAGTAGCGATCTCCACCGTATCGCCGCGCTTGAAATCGCCGATGACCATGGTGATCCCGGAAGACAACAGGCTTTTCCCTTTGACAAGCAACGCCTGAGCGGCACCTTCATCCACCACCACCCGTCCGGCACTGCGGCTGAAGTAACGCAGATAGCGTTTTCTGCCGGGGATCCTTGCTCCGGGGGTGAAAAGCGTTCCTTCATCATCACCGGCCATGATTTTTTTCAGGATATCTTTTTTCCGTCCGTCGGCGATCCACAGGGTAGCTCCGGCGGCGGTGGCAATGGAAGCCGCCGTCAGTTTGGAACTCATACCGCCCACAGAATAGTCGGAGTTGTCAGTTCCGCCGGCCAGAGCCTTGATCGCAGCGGTAAGTTTGGGAACGATCGGGATCCTTGCTCCGAGGCTGCCGTCAGGATTGCGGTCGCGCAAACCGTCCTCAGTAGTGAGGATAACGGCAAGTTCAGAACCGGTGAGAGAACAGAGCAGTCCCGCCAGTTTATCGTTGTCGCCGAATTTGAGTTCCGCCACAGAAACAGGGTCATTTTCATTGATGACAGGCAGCAGATCCTTTTCCCAGAGCGCATTGATACAGTTCATCACATTGAGATAACGGCTGCGGGAATTCAAATCGGCGGCGGTAAGCAGCAGCTGAGCCGGAAGAAATCCGTATTTGGCGCACTCCTCGGCATAGATAGCCATAAGTCTGGTCTGTCCAACAGCGGCCAGAGCCTGTTTGGCGGCGAGTTCTTTGGGGCGGTGTTTCAGATCCAGAAGTTCCATTCCCATGCCGACGGCACCGGAACTGACCAGCAAAACCTTTTTCCCGGCTCTGCGCAAATGGGCGATCCCCTCCACCAGAGCAGCAATGGAACTGCGGTCGGTAAGAAGCCGGGTCCCGGCTTTGACTATCACCTGTCTGGCTGAATCAACGACTGTTTTTCTTATTTCCGAATTTTCCATGATCGTCTTTTTTATGATTGAATATTTTTTTATCATTTCCGCCATTGCGCCGGTCTGCGGCGGCATCTTTACCGGAACGGCGTTTTTTCAGCACTTCGATCTGCTCCCTGCGCTCGGCGAGGCCGCGCTGCACCTGAAGCGGATTACCGTCGGAATCTTTGCCGGTGTAGTACATGGCAGCTCCCATAGTCATAGGCAGCGGAATATAATCCTGTACCTGCTGCAGACTCCAACGGTGCCGGTTGAGAAAATCATCCACTATCTTCATATCTTTGGAAGTACAGCCGGGGAAGTTGGAAATAAACAGCGGTATGATATACTGTTCAAGTCCGTGTTCCCTGCTTATGATCTCGAAACGGCGCATGAATTCGTAAAACTCCTCAGCAGAACTTTTACGCATCAGTTTCAACACATTGGGGGAAAGATGTTCGGGAGCCACTTTCAGATGTCCTGAAACATGATGACCGATCATTTCCTCCATGAGTTCCGGCTGCTTCAACGCCAGATCCAAACGGACTCCGGAGTTGATATAAACATGTTTCACTTTGGGGATCTTGCTCAGATCGCGCAGCAGCTCCACAGTAGCTTTGCCGTCACAGCGGTAATTGGGACATATCCTGGGATAGAGGCAGCTCGCCCGGTGGCAAAGACGGCATTTTTCCGGATCTGTAACGCTGCCGAAGGTGTTTCCGGCAGCTCCTCCCACATCAGAAATGGTTCCCTTGAAATGGGGCATCCGGGCGATAGTTTCCACTTCGCGTCTGATGGACTCAGGAGTACGGCTCATCACCGCTCTGCCCTGATGGGTGACCAGACCGCAGAATGCACACGCTCCGGGACATCCCCGGATGGCCTGTACAGAATTTTCAATGGTAACAAAAGCCGGAATACGCTTTTTGTAGACCGGATGGGGCCGTCTGGCATAAGGAAGTTCATGCACCAGATCGAGTTCCTGCGGTTCCAAAGGCAGCGGGGGAGCTTCGATGACCAGCAGACGGTCACCGTAACGCTGGATAAGTCCGCATCCCCGGTAGGGATTCATTTCTTCCTCCACCAGTTTGGTGGCGGTCATGAGGGCATCTTTATTTTTCAGAGTTTCCTCGTAAGAAGGCAGTTCCCGGTAGTTGGAGCAGTCAAAAGATTCTGCAGCTTTTTTCCCCAGCAATCTGGCGGTCCCTCTTATTCCTTCAAGTCCCTTGCCCTCCCGGAACCGTTCAAAAACTTCAGGTACAGGACGCTCACCCATACCATAGACCACTATTTCAGCTTTGGCATCAACCAGCACGGAAGGACGGATCTTATCCTGCCAGTAATCGTAGTGAGCGATACGCCGCAGACTTGCTTCGATGCCTCCCAGCATCACCGGCACACCGGGGAAAGCCTGACGGGCAAGCTGAGCATAAACGACAGCTGCGTGAGGAGGTCTTTTGCCGGGGATATTATCTTCGGAAAAAGCATCTTCTTTACGCAGACGCCGTCCGACGGTGTAAAGATTCACCATGGAGTCGATATTGCCGGAAGTAACTCCGATACCGATCCGCGGTCTTCCCATCACCCGCAAAGACTCCGGGTCGCTCCAATCCGGCTGGGCAACGATACCGACGCGGTAGCCGTGATGTTCAAGAAGTCTGCCGATGATCGCCACGCCGAAGGAAGGGTGATCCACATAACAATCACCGGTGATCAGAAGGATATCAAGTTCATCCCAGTTGAGAGCTTCCATTTCAGCTCTGGTCATGGGGAGAAAAAGTGCGCTCATTTTTTCTCCGTCATTTTTCCTGATACCGGGATCGCTCCGGCGGCAGTAAAGGATTTTTTACCGATATTCTGAAATTCTATTTTCTGAACGGCAAATTTTCCTTTGGCGTAGAGTGATCTGAGTCCGTGCATTTCGTTTGAGTTGAGTCCGGCAAGTTTGGAATCGGTGATAAAAAGCAGGGTGTACTTGTGCTTCGGATTCACCCTGCTGCTGTCATCGTGGGCCGCGGTAAAGATACCGTTGTTGGTACGGATGGCGATGCAGGGATAGACCTTGCCGAAAACTTCAAGACCGTAGTCGTATATACTCAAACTTCTGCCTTCATCGCACATAACAGTTACGGCAGCATAAATACGATCTGCAGGAAGTTCATTGTAATTATCAGGAACAAAACCGGAAATACGGGGCACAGCTGTGGAAAGTTCCGCACAAAGCACCTTGCCTCCGCGGAAATCCACCGTACCTCCGCACAATACGGAACTCATAATGATCAAAGCCAGAAGATGTTTCATTTTTTACGGATCCCTTTTGGAATTTTGAAACCGCCTCAAAAGAAAAACCGGAACAGGAGCGGAAAATCCCTCCTGATTCCGGCTCTTTTCTTGAAGATCTGCTGAGTTATTACTCAACGGTGATGGCACTGCAGGGGCAGGCATCAACGCAAGCACCGCAGCTCACGCAGGAATCTTCAACGACCACAGCCTTGTCGCCTTCCAGCTTGATAGCTTCAGCAGGGCAGGCATCAACGCATGCACCGCAACCGGCGCAGGTATCCTTGTCAATTTTAGCAGCCATTTTCTTTTCTCCTTGTTTTTTGAGGGATAAGTATAATATAATACCTTCTGCAAAGTTTTTCAAGTCCATTTTTCAAAACTTTATGCGTGCCGCGGTATAAAAGGGATCAGGACTTTTTTCTGTTGTGCTCCTGAAAATTTTCAAGGGCCTTCAAACCTCTTTCTGCGGCTCCCCTGATATCTTCAGGAGAAAAGTCTGGTACAGGCATGGGCCTGACACTCTTTATGACGGTCAATCCGGCGTGCTTCATACAGCGGTGCAGCAGCTCCTGAGGCAATGATGCGGCATATTCCAGAGTCCATTTGAAAGCCAGGGCCACAGCAATGATATCATCGTTTATCTGCATCATATCCTTCTCTGCCGTCCGGAAAAGTTTCTTTTCTCCGTCCGGAGATACCGGAGAAATGTTCCGGGCAAACTCTGCGGCTCCGACGGCATGCTCCGGAGAAACATTGATGACCGATATGACAGTTCCGGGGAGGCCTGCCGCGGAAATATTTTCAGACAGTCCGCCGTTATCTGCAGGGAGCTCTTTCCGGGCGAAAGGCAAACCCGGCTGAACGAATCCTTCATCGCTCACCGGATAAAACTCCATTTCAGGTACATCATAAACATCCGGCTCATGTTCTGCTGCTGTCTGCCCGCTCCCGACTGAAAAAACAGCTGGGGAAGGCAGTTTCAGGGATCTGTAAGTGTATCTGCTGTGTTCTTCCTGCGGAGCAGTTCCGGCGGTTATGACCCCGGCAAGCCGTTCCCGATCAACTTCAACACTTCTTTGCAATATTCTGTTTTCCATCGGGACGGTATCAAAAATCACCCCGGTAAAAGAACCTTTTTCCGGGGCTGAAAAATCCTCCGGAAATTCCGGAGATATCCGCAATGACACCTTCTGTGCAAATGCGGAAGCAAGTTTGAAAGCATCCGCGACAGTTATTTTCCGGAGTGCAGTCCGGTAGTTCCGGGGGAAAAAATCTTCCAATGCAGCAGTGATAACTGAAAAACCGCTTTCGCTGCTGCCCGAACTTATAAGCTCCATACCGCGGGAAAGCCGTTCAACCACACCGTTTTCCGGTATTGTGATCTGAAACATCTCGCCGCTGCCGCTGATGACATTCAAACTTTTCATGACAGATCATCCATCAGGCAAAGGTGAAAAGTTTGCCGGATTCATTGTCAGCAAAAGCCTTGAAGACCAGAGTTGCGACATGATCTTCGCCCATGGAAGGCACATAGCTTGCTTCAGGCTGCAGATAAGCTGCCGGGAAGATCAGAGTCTTTTCCCCCTCAGCCAGCGGAGTGAAAGTAAGAGCCTGTTTTTTGCTTTCACTCATAATGTCATCTCCCAGAGAAAAATTACTCATCAATTCAAGGGCGGTGGAAATATCTTTGGTTTTGAGAGTGATGACCGCACAATCGCGGACAAGATGCGAAGCCACCGCTTCATGACCGCCGTTTTCATAAATGGTGGACTCCACGATCTTGCGGTCGGTTTCGATTTTCGGAGCCTCGGCCAGCGGAGCGATTACCGCAGTTCCGAAAGTTGCCACATAACTGTGGCGTTTGATGGTGTTGATGTCATAAGAATTGGTTGCCATAATATTGTTTCCCTTTCAATTTGGCAGTTGACTCCCCGGAACAGGAAATTTATGATCTCCGGCACTTGCACCGGATTTTCAACAACGGAAAATTTGTCAAGATAAAATGATCGATTTCCATGTGAAACAACCTGTGATTTACACTTATCCGTACCATGTTGAAAAAGCACTCCGGATATTTCCTTATTGTACGGACCGGAAAGTTTCAATAACTCCGGAAGTCAATGACGATGCGTACAGAGTATTCCCGGTAAAAAAAGTGAAAATTATTGACATAATTTCACTATGACACCTTGAATAACCGGGAAAGATGATGTATCTTTAACCGGAATAAAAATATTTGAGGCGATCTCTGCCTCCATTATCCGGAGTTTTCATGAATATATGCCAAGTCTTTTGATCAAAGGAAAACAACCGCTGGGCGGCAGTATCAGCGTCGGAGGCAATAAAAATGCCGTTCTGCCCATGATCGCCGCGTTGATGCTTACTGATGAACCATGTGTCCTCCGCAATGTACCGGACATCGTTGATGTGCATACCATGCTGGAAATCGCCCGTTTTCTGGGAGCAGAAGCCGAACTCAACAAAGGTACTCTGACATTCCGCTGTTCTAAAGTTACCGGTACAGAAGTGCCTAAGGAACTGTGTTCCCGCAACCGTACCAGTATACTTTTCGCCGGCCCCATGCTGGCGCGCTGCGGCAGGATCGCTCTGGGAAGGCCGGGAGGAGATGCCATCGGCAGAAGAAGGCTCGACGGGCACTTCTACGGTCTGGAAAATCTGGGAGCTAAATTTTCAGAAGATGCCTGTTTCCGTTTTGTCCGCCACGGCAAAAGGCTCCGGGGCAGGGAACTATTTCTCGATGAAGCAAGCGTTACCGCCACAGAACAGATCATTATGGCAGCATCTGTGGCAGAAGGCATCACAACTCTTTACAACGCCGCATGCGAACCACATGTGAGCGACCTGGCTGAAATGCTGAACAAGATGGGAGCAAAAATCTCCGGCATCGGCAGCAATATCCTCACCATCGAAGGTGTGGAAAAACTTCACGGCGTGGAACACGAAGTGATGTTCGACCATATCGAAGCCGGAAGTTTCGTCGCTCTGGCCGCCGCCACCGGGGCGGAACTCATCATCGAAGGTGTCAGACCCCGCAACTTCTGGATGCTCAGGCGCGTTTATGAACGGCTGGGCATCAATGTGGGACTTTACGAAAACCGCATCACAGTCAGTTCAGAACAGAGCCGCCAGATCAAATATGATGCCGGAGGACCATTTCTGCAGATTTCCGACGGTCCCTGGCCCCAGTTCCCGACCGATATGATGAGCTGTACCATTGTGGCCGCCACCCAATGCCGGGGAACAGTTACATTTTTTGAAAAAATGTTTGAAGGACGCATGTACTTCGTTGACCGCCTGATCGATATGCAGGCAAATGCCATCGTCTGTGATCCTCACCGCGTGGTCATCACCGGTCCCACCGAACTGCGGGGAACTGAACTTGCAAGCCCCGATATAAGGGCCGGAATGGCTCTGGTCATCGCGTCACTCTGCGCCAGAGGCGACAGCATCATACGCAGAGCTGATATCATCTACAGAGGTTATGAAAATCTGGTGGAAAAACTCCGTACCCTCGGTGCATGTGTGGAAGAAATCGATTGATGCCGGGGTGTCATGTTGTTAAAAGTTTTTTTCATCACTCTGGCAGCATTGCTGACTGCAGGAGCAAGTGGAGAGATCCTGAAGGATAACCGGGGCAGACCGGTGCGTTACGCCGGGATCTTTTCTGCCGCACCTGTAAATCTGCCCCGCCTTGCCGGTAAAAAACTCCAGACCAGAGCGGTATGGTGCGCCATCGTACACAATCTGGACTTTCCCCGTTCACCGACGGCGGCACATTTCAAAAAAAACTTTGCTTCTGTATTGAACTTGCTGAAAAAACACAACTGCAATGTACTTATATTCCAGGTGCGGGCCAATGGAGATGCGGCATATCTTTCACGCTGGAACCCCTTCAGCGCATGGCTCACCGGACGGGAGGGGAAAACATACGGAAACTTCGATCCCCTGAGTTACATGGTCAGGGAATGCCGCCGCAACAGGATCGAGTTCCATGCCTGGCTGAATCCGTACCGGATAACCGGTTCCACCGTTTTGAGCAAAGAGCGTTATCTCAAGACCCTTTCACCGCTGCATATCGCCCGCCGCAGACCGGATCTGGTACTGGCCAGTCCCACCCGTTCCGGTACTCTGGCTCTGCAGCTCGACCCCGGCCGTCCTGAAGTAGTCAGCCACATCCTGAACACAGTGCATGAAATAATCTCGCGCGCACCGGTGGATGCCATACACTTCGACGACTATTTCTATCCTTACGAACCCCTGATGCCGGGAACTGACAACAGCAGTTTTTACCGTTACAATCCCCGCCGTCTGCGACTTGACGACTGGCGGAGAGAAAATGTGAATACCCTTATCAGAGAAACTTCCAGACTCTGCCGTTCCCGGAGGGTGCGTTTCGGGGTAAGTCCTTTCGGCATCTGGGACAATGCCAGAAAACGCCGCGGCGGATCACTTACCGCCGGCATGTCTTCAAGAAACGATATCTTCGCCGATACATTGCTCTGGATGCAGCAGAAATGGATCGACTATATAATACCGCAGGTATATTGGAACTTCGATCACCCCAAAGCAGCTTATGCCGCCGTAACTGACTGGTGGATCGTTTCAGCCAGAAAATTTCCTGCGACTGAACTGTATATCGGTCATTCTCTGGGACGCAGCGGCCCGGCGGAGCTTTACAATCAGCTGCGTTACAACTCAGTACATCCGGAAATCCGGGGCGAAGCACTTTACGCGCTCCGGTTTCTGCGTAACAGAAATTTCAGTACCATGCTGCAGCGGGTATGGAACACTCCGGTTCCTTCACGGGCGGCAAGATAAATCAGGAAAAAGAAAAAAATATGTGCGGAATTGCCGGAATAATCAATTCTTATGACCGTTTCAGCGGTGAAGAAACGGTCAGAGCCATGTGCGGCGTCATGCGCCACCGGGGACCCGACGGCGGAGATATATTTTCCGCTCCCGGAGCGATCCTCGGACACCGCAGACTGGCGGTCATCGATCTCGAATCCGGCGGACAGCCACTTTATTCTGAGGACAGATCACTGGTACTGGTCATCAACGGTGAAATATACAATTATATCCAACTGCGGGAAAAACTGAAGCGTTCAGGGCATGTTTTCGCCACTTCATCAGACTCCGAAGTGCTGATACACCTTTATGAAGACGAAGGGATCGATTTTATTTCCCGTCTTGAAGGCATGTTTGCCTTTGCATTGTATGATATGAAGAAAAAGATCTGTATCCTGGGACGGGACAGAATGGGGAAAAAACCGCTCAACTGGTTTCAGCACGGCAATGAACTGGTCTTTGCCAGCGAACTTGCAGCATTGAAGTGTCATCCGGATTTCCCGGAAGAACTGGATCATGATGCATTGGCTGAATATTTTTCCATCCAATATATCCCCCAGCCATACAGTATCTACCGTCATGTGCATAAGATAGCTCCCGGACACTGCATGGTCTTTGAAGCGGAAAAAAACTGCATCAGAACCATTCCCTACTGGAAGATCGATTTTTCCCGCAAGCACTCCGGAACCAGAGAGGAGATCGCCGCTGAACTGCGGCGTCTGGTGGAAAAAGCGGTGGAAAAAAGATTGATGTCTGATGTGCCGATGGGAGTTTTTCTTTCCGGCGGGATCGACTCCAATATCATCGCAGGAGTTACGGCAAAACTGCTGGGAAAAAGTACATGTACTTCCTTTACCGTGGGATTTTCTGACAGCCGGTATGACGAAAGAAAACTGGCCGCTGCAGGAGCGGAGTTCATAAACAAACACTCCGGCGGCAAACTGGATTATCATGAACGTACCGTGGAAATCGCTGATTTTTCTCTTGCTGCAGAACTGGTGCGCCATTGCGGAGAACCTTATGCCGACAGTTCCATACTGCCGACGGCATTGCTGAGCCGGTTTGCCGGTGAAAATATCACCGTAGCCCTTTCCGGAGATGGAGCCGATGAACTTTTCGGCGGATATGAACGTTATCTTGCCATGACCATGGCCGGAAAACTTGACCGCATACCATTGCCGATACGCTCACTTTTACTGCGCTGTACCAATATTGTCAAAGACGGCGGTGAACGGTCATTCACCGGACGGCTGCGCCGGTTTCTGCGGATCAGCTGTGCCGCAGGATCACATCGTTATTTCGATCTGCTCGACCGTTGTCCGGAACAGATGCGGCAAGCTCTTTTCACTCCTGAGTTCCGGAGTTGCCTGAGTTATTCAGGAGCAGAATATTTTTCCAGTTCCGCCGGAGTACTTTCAGCGGTGCATGAGATCGAAAAACTTTCTGAAACTGATATACTCACCTATCTGCCGGGAGATATCCTGCCTAAAGTGGATATCAGTTCCATGGCTTTTTCTCTTGAAGTACGCGCCCCGTTCCTCGACCGGGAAGTTGTGGAATTTGCGGCAATGATACCTTGGGAAATGAAACTTCACGGACGGGAGCGTAAAAGTATCCTCAAATACGCATTCCGCGATCTGCTGGCTCCGGAAATATCCCATGCTCCCAAAAAAGGCTTCGGCGTTCCGGTCGCCGCATTGCTCAGAAGCAAATGGCGCACTCCGGCAGAAGAATTGATCTTTGAAAGCACCATTGGACACAGTGAGTTTCTGAACCGGGAAACAGTACATAAATTGTGGCAGGATCATCAGAATCGTAAAGCCGACAACAGCTATATCCTCTGGAGCATCATAGGATTCGCCCTGTTTCTCGGAGAAAAAAAATGCTGCCTGTGAAACACTTCACAAGCAGCATCTGATACAGTTTTTACAGCGGGATATCAGTAAAAAGACTTTTTCAACGCCCACAATCCGAGAGCCGGATTGCTGATGTAGAATATCTCCTCACCGTCAACGATATTGATACCGTCTTTGAGTTTTTCGGGATCATATTTGGCAGTCATTTCAGCCAGATCGCCGTATTCAAATCCAACGCTGCGTATTTCTTCTTCGGTAACTCCGGGGCCGGGGCAGTAGGTGATCTTGAATCTGCCTTCGCTGGAACCGTGGATCAAATGGGCGGCCGCGCCCAGATTATCGCGGAGTTCCTGATTTTCCTCGACCATTTTCAATGTGTTGGGAGTTCCTTTGTAACCGTATTTGCGGATCAGGCGGTCATTTTCCTTGTCTTCACCGAACTCTTTGAGTCCGGGAGCAAGAACGATGAGATCACCGTCATCGGCAATAGCCATACGGGTACGGTAGACAGCCTTATTGCCCAGCCAGGTGCTTTTGAATTCCTCAGGATCGAGGAACACCACCACCTTTTTCAACGGAGCATCCAGCAGCTGTAAATTGGCTGCAACACTCAATTCGCATGCGGCAAGGAACGCATCTCTGCCGGTACCGGAGAAAAATCCTCGCATGGCCATTTTCTGAGTTGCTTCGTCTTTGGCCATGACTGTAAGCATATATACCAGCGGCAGATCTTTCAGGAACGTATCCACACCGTAGTTGAAAAGTTTACGCACTGGGGAATCTGCCCGGCCCATGATATTTTCAAGTCCGGCAGCGGCTCCGAGAAAGTGTGATTTGTTGATGACATCAGATCCGCCCACACCGACCATAAGGTTTTTGGTGTAGTTTGCCATGCCGACAACTTCGTGAGGAACCACCTGTCCGATACTCAGGATCAGGTCGTAGTTTCCTTCAAAGAGCAGCTTGTTGACACCGATCTTCACTTCGTAATCCAGCTTGCCGCCGGAGATCTCTTTCACAAAGTCTGAGGAGGCAACGCCCAGTTCTTTCACATCGTTCCGCCAGTCATGGACCTTGAAAAGGCTCTTGGGGATCTTGCTGCCGAACATGAGAGTCAGTTCTTTTTCGCCCATGGGAGCATGGGTTCCCAGAGCCGGCATGATATCGATGTGGCACTTGTCGCCATAAAGTTCCCAGATGATCTCGGTGATCCTGCCCGCCTGAGAGTTCAACCGGGTGTGATCCGGAGGAAGCAGCAGCAGGCGTTTGATATCCTTGCCGCTTTTCTCAATGGTGGAAATCACCAGTTCTCTGAGTTCACTGTCGGAAATAGCGGTGTCGATACCGCCTTTCTGTACATAGATGCCCATAGTATTCAAAAACCTCAGACAGTATAAGTTCCGGCAACGGTCTTGCCGCTGTTTTCGGTCCACTCGGTGTGGAAGAATTTGCCGCGTTCAGCATCCACGCGCTCGTAGGTGTGGGCACCGAAGTAGTCGCGCTGGGCCTGGAGCAGGTTGGCGGGAACCACTTCGCTGCGGTATCCGTCGTAGTAGCTCAGAGCACTGCTGAAAGCAGGAACGGGGATACCGGCGAGGACTGCCTGAGCGATGACTTCGCGCCATGCGGCTTCGCATTCGGCGATAGCGGCCTTGAAGAAGTCATCCAGCAGCAGATTGGCGAGCTTGGGATCTTTGTCAAAGGCGGCTTTGATCTTATCCAGGAAGCGGGCACGGATGATACATCCGCCGCGCCACAAGAGAGCGATTTCGCCGAAGTGGAGATCCCAGTCATATTCCTTGGCGGCCTGCTTCATAAGCTGGAAGCCCTGAGCGTAGGAGCAGATCTTGGAGGCATAGAGAGCCTTGCGGACCTTTTCGATGAATTCGGCTTTGTCGCCGGTGAAGCTGTTGCGGAGTCCGCCGATGACCTTGGAGGCAGCCACGCGTTCTTCCTTGATAGCGGAAAGGCAGCGGGCAAAGACAGCTTCGGCAACGGTGGGAGCGGCAACGCCCAGATCCAGAGCACTCTGGCTGGTCCACTTACCGGTACCCTTCTGTCCGGCGGCGTCGAGGATTATATCCACCACGGGTTTGCCGGTTTCGGGATCGGTCTTGGTGAAGATGTTGCTGGTGATCTCGATGAGGTAACTGTCCAGATCGCCCTTGTTCCACTCGGCGAAAACTTCGTGGAGTTCAGCGGCGGAAAGACCCAGCAGCTGTTTCATGATGAAATAGGCTTCGCAGATCATCTGCATATCGCCGTATTCGATACCGTTGTGGACCATTTTCACATAGTGTCCGGCACCGTCGCTGCCCACCCATTCGCAGCAGGGCAGACCGCCGCAGACCTTGGCGGCGATAGCCTGGAAAATAGGTTTGACATGGGGCCATGCGTCGGGAGCTCCTCCGGGCATGATGGCGGGACCGAGAAGTGCGCCTTCTTCACCGCCGGAAACACCGGCACCGATGAAGTTGATGCCCTTTTCAGCCAGAGCTTTGGTGCGGCGGATGGTGTCGGGGAAGAAGCTGTTTCCGCCGTCGATAAGGATGTCGCCTTTGTCCAGGTAGGGAACCAGCTGGTCGATGAGGGCATCAACAGCGGCACCTGCCTTGACCATCATCATGATGCGGCGGGGGGATTCCAGATTGTCGCAGAGTTCCTGGATGGAGTGGCATCCGATGAATTTTTTGCCGGCACCGCGGCCGTTGACGAAGTTGTCAACCTTTTCCACGGTACGGTTGTAAACGGCACAGGTGAAGCCGTTGCGTTCCATATTGAGGACGAGGTTCTCGCCCATAACTGCGAGACCG